>JAIRTB010000092.1 GCA_031255155.1 Rickettsiales bacterium | reverse complement strand
CAACGGCGCCGAGGATATGATTTTTTACGAGCCGGACGGGCTTGCCGCCGGGGGCTCCGAGGCAAGCGTCGCGGCTGGCGGCGCGGGCGGAAGCTTGGCCGATTTCGCCGGGCCGGACGCGTTCGATGGAGAGCTTGACTTATACTTCGAGGGCGACGGGACTGTCGCATCAGCCGCCGGGACTGGCGCATCAGCCGCCGGGACTGGCGCATCAGCCGTCGGGGCTGGCGGTAAATCCGGCGAAAAGACGGCGGCGGTTCGGGCCGAATCGGGTGGTTCCGTCATCGCGGCGGTCAAGGCCACCAAAGCCTTGGCCTCCGCCGGGGGCGAATCGGACGGTTCCGCCGGAAAATCCGCCTCCCAAAAACCTGCCGCCGGGGCCGAATCGGACGGCTCCGCCAAGAAAACCTCCTCCCAAAAACCTGCCGCAGCAGCGGGCGAATCGGCCTTTGCCGAAGCCTCCGCGCGGGCGGCCTTGCGCGCGGCCCGGAACCGCATCGGCGGGACCGGATCTTTACGCGAATCGGAGCAAGGCAAAAACGATCATCCCGTTCTATCGACCGGAGCTATATTATTCAGGAATGCCTTGACGGCGGTCGTCTTGTCAAGCGTCGGCGCGACCGCGTGCACAATAGCCCGTTTCGAGCTGGGCGCGCGCGAGCTGGCCCTGGCGGGCGGCGGAATATTGGCCTCCATGGGGCTTTTGGCTTTCGCCGAAGTCATGGACAACAAGACCAAAGGGCGCTAGGCGCCGCCGTTTTCGACCGTCCACCAATCGCCTATTCCGCCAAGCTTGGCCGCCATAAGGTCGACATAGCCCGTCTTCATAAGATTCCCCGGGTCCAGGCCCAGCTTGGCCGACAAATCGTCCACCCGGGCAAGCGCCCGGTCCGCGCCGGGCATGTCGTCTATTATCTCGACCTCGACGAATCGGCCCAGGCCCCTTACCTCGTCCATGTCGACCGAGACTTCGCCCAGCTTGAACGACTTCCGCGATTTGTCTATCACATGCGCCTTGCGAAAGCCAAGCATATCCAAAATCTTGGCCGCCATGCCAAGCGAATCGGCGCCCGCAAGGCGGCATTCGTATTCGCCGAAGACGCCTTTCCTCTCCTTGTTCACGGTTTTCAGGTCCAGCGACGCGGTTTCGTTTTCGGCGTCGCGGCGCAGGCGCAGGTACGCCATTTCGCCTTTGATCATAAAATGCGTATGCTTCGCCGGGTCCATGCCCCGGGGCAGGAAATATTCGTCGATCTGGCGCCTATGCCCGTCCGGACGAAAGCCCAGGGCGGACAGCCTTGATTCAATCGAATCGAACGATTCCTCGAAGACTATGAATTTTCTTTCTATCTCCATTGTTCCTCCTTGCCGCCTTGGGGGCAATTTATACGCCGGTCAATCGGCGCATTTCAACAGCCAGATATCGTAATCGGGGTGCTCCATCGCGGAGAGCGACGGGCTGGACGAAAAGAACCATCCGCTGAACACCGGAGGATTGCTGCGCGAGGCGGCGATTTCGTCCTTGTGCCCCGCGGTCGTTTCCGAGATTTGGACGAACGCCGAATTTTCCGGCTCTTCGTCCGCGGGCCTGTCGAAACAGGCGGAAACCCTGAGCGCAAGGCTTTCGAACAGCTCGACCCCGCCGACCGCGACATCCATATCCTGCACCCGGCCGGTCTGTTTATTCAAAGCGCGCAACAGGGCCGAGCGGCGGGGAACGTTTGTGAACGCGCACAGGCCGAGCACCCCGAGCAAGCCGAAAAATCCGCGCAATCCGCGCTTTTTGCACTCTACGGGCGCTTTGAAAAATCCGAAAAATCCTGGAAATACGGACGAGCAAGCCGCCCTAATCCTTGAAAATGACATCGCCGATTATTTCCTCCAACGATTTATACTCCGCCGATTTCAGGCGCGCCGACCCGTCCGCCGCGCGGGCGCCGGACCCTATCGATATATCCACATATTTCCCGCCGAACAGCCCGCCGGACATTATCCGCGCCGTGGAATCCGCGGGTATCTTGTAGCGCCCGTCGACGCTCATCACCACATCGACGGAGTAATCCCCGGGGTTCAGGCGCAGCTCGGCCACCTGGCCTATCTTGACGCCGCGGACCGACACATCCGCGCCGCGGGCAAGCCCTCCGGCCCGGCTGAAACTTGTCATAAGGGTCTGGCCCGAAACGCGGGTGCGCGCGCTTGACACTCCCCACGCCAAAAAGCCCAGCGCGACGAGTATTATCGCGGCCCCGGCCATGACTTCGAAAGGATTCCTGCCCCTTGCAAGCGCGGCAAGAAAATCTTTGACTTTGCTTTTCACCATAGCCTCCCTCCCGGCCTTGCCTGCCGCGGGCGCGGTTATGCGGCTTTGGAGCCTTTGCCGCCCTTAGCCGGCGCCTCGCCCAAGCCCGACGCATCGGAACCGGACGCGGAGCCGGACAAACCGGCATCGGCGGCATCGGCTTTGGCGGCGGCGCGCGCCTTGGCCGCGGCGGCCAGATCCTCGGCTATCCTTGCCTTTTTGCCGAACAGGCTTTTCAGATAATACAATTTCGAGCGGCGGACCCGGCCATGTTTCGCTATTTCGATTTTCGCCACCACGGGCGCGTAGAGCGGGAACACCTTTTCCACCCCGCTGCCGAACGACTGCTTATACACGGAAAACGAGCTGTTGACGCCATCGTTGCGGCGCGCTATGCACACGCCCTCGAACACCTGGATCCTCTCGTTCTTGCCCTCGACCACGCGGGTGTGGACGCGCAGGGTGTCGCCCGCCTTGAAAGCGGGGATCTTTTTGGCATCCTTGTCCATCTCGCGCTTTTCTATGAATTTCAATATGCCCAGCATTTTTCGCCTTTTGTTTTTATAAACAGCTGCGTATCATAGCCTGTTTTTCGGAGAAAGCAAGGAAAATATAGAGACATCAACGAAAAATATCGCTGCGCGACATTTTTCCGTTGGAAGAGTCGAAAAAATTTCCGCCGCGCATGTCGCCGGAAATTTTCGGGCTTTTTATTGTCAGCAATCAAAAGTTGCTCCTCGGCAAGCTTCGCTCGCTTGCGGGGACTTTTGATTGAGAAAAATATGAGTAAAAATCCGCCGCGCGGAATTTTTTTTGGGGCAGGGCGCCTTGAATCCTCGCCCCGGGGCGCAAGATTTCATTTGAACGGACGGCGGATTCGTGCTATACTCGCCCCCAAGGGACAGCTTTATGGAAGATATCCGCGTAATCGTCGGCGACTGCATAGAAAAACTCAAATCCATCGGCGACAACACCATCGACATGGCGTTCGCGGATCCTCCATACAACCTGCAACTGGCCAAAAAGCACACCCTTATCCGTCCGGACAACACGCCTTTATGCCCCGTGGACGACTATTGGGACAAGTTCGACAACATGGCGGAATACGACTGGTTCACCCAGACATGGCTTGCCGAGATACGGCGCGTATTAAAGCCGGACGGCACCGTCTGGGCCATCGGAAGCTATCACAACATATTCCGCGTGGGGACCCTGCTCCAAAACGTGGGATTCTGGATATTGAACGACATCATATGGGTAAAGAACAACCCTATGCCCAATTTCCGCGGAACGCGCTTTACCAACGCGCACGAAACCCTTATCTGGGCGTCGAAATCCCGCCAGTCCAAATACACTTTCCACTATGAGGCGATGAAGGCCCTCAACGACGGATTGCAGATGAGGAGCGACTGGTGGCTGCCCGTATGCAAGGGGGGCGAGAGGATCCGCGGCGAGGACGGAAAAACCCTACACCCCACGCAAAAGCCCGAAGCCCTCCTATACCGCATAATACTCGCCTGCACCGACAAGGGCGGCGTGGTCCTCGACCCTTTCTGCGGCAGCGGGACGACCGGCGCCGTGGCGAAATCGCTTGGCCGCGGCTTTATCGGAATCGAAAGGGACCCCAAATACGCCCTTGCCGCCCAACGGCGCATAGCCGCGGCGAAAGTGGGCGCCGCCCTTGGCATAACGGAAAAGCGCCGCGCCGAGAGGGTGGCTTTCGGCGAGCTGGTCTCGGCCGGGATAATCAAAAGCGGCGCGCGCCTGTCCGACGAAAAGGGCCGCTTTTTCGCCATAGTCCAGGCGGACGGCTCGGTCGCATGCGGCGAGACAAGGGGCTCGATACACCAGGTTTCGGCCGCGCTCCGCCGCCTGCCCTCGTGCAACGGGTGGACCTTTTGGTTCTTGAATGGCAAGTCCATAGACGAGCTGCGCGCGAAATACAGGGATCGGCCAAGCCGGCCGGGCCAGGGCGCGCGCGAAACAAAGGGGCGCCCTAAATAGCCTTGACACCCGGCGGATTTCCCTGTAAATTCCCCTATGGAAAAAACAATGAAAAGGCACCTCGCTTATTTGATCCTGCTTTGCGCGTGCGCGGATTCCGGCCGGGCGAAGTATACGGGCCAGGGCGATGTCGCGAAATGCCGCGACTATCGCGGGTGGTGCGAAAAGGGACAAAAGGCCCGCGCGGACGGGCGCCAGGAATACTTTTCCCGCTATACCGCCCGCACCCGCGACAGATATATAGACGAGCCGAACGCCCTGCGCCGGGTGAACGACTATGAAGACGGGCGCCTGGTCCGCGCCGAGAGGATTTTCGTAGGGGAGGGCGAGCCGCTTGTCGCCCGGTCCGTCGCCCGCTATTACGACTGGGGCGCCGAGATCGTGGAATACAGGGACGAAAAGTTCGTGCCCTCGTCCGCCTTGTGCGAATACAGGGACGACATAGTCCATTACAACGGCCAAAAGCTTGCGGACAACATAGCCGCGGGCGGCGGCGAGTTCAGGTGTCCGAGATGAGGCGCGACGCTTTTATCCAATCATGCGTTTCGCGCCCGTTCCCTGCGGCGGCAAGGCAGGCGGCGGCTTTGACGGTCGCGGCATTATTTACGGTCCGGTCGGCGGCGGCGGTCCTTATGGCTCTGGCGGCGCATGCGACATTAGCGGTCCGATCGGCTTTAACAACTCTGGCGGCGCATGCGAAATTCGCGGCAAGGCAGGCGGCGGCTTTGACGGTCGCGGCGATATTGGCGGCAGGGCCGGCTTGGGCGGCGCCCGCGCCCGAGATCAAGTCTCCATACGCGATACTTGTCGACCACGACAGCGGCAGCGTCCTTTACGAAAAGGCCAGCGCCGCCCCAGCGTCGCCGTCCTCTATGTCGAAAATACTTTCCGCTTACAGGGTTTTCGAACTGTTGCGCGAGGGGAGGATAACCCTTGACGACCAATTCACCGTGGGGCAGGAGGCCTGGAAAAAGGCCAAGGCCATGAACGCCAACTCCGGCAGCACCATGTTCCTCGAACTTGGCGAAAAAGTGCGGGTCGAGGACCTTTTGCGCGGCCTTATCGTAAATTCGGGCAACGACGCGGCGGTCGTCCTTGCCGAGAACATCAGCGGCTCGGAGGCGAATTTCGTGGCCGAGCTGAACCAGCTGGCGGCGCGGCTTGGCATGACGGGCACCACTATCTTGAACGCAAGCGGGTGGTACGAGAAAGAGCACCTTATGCCGGCCAGGGACATCGCCCTTCTATCGCGGCGCCTTATCTCGGACTTTCCCGAATACTACCATTATTTCGGGGAGAAGGAGTTCCTATACCGCAGGGACCTTACCGGAAACAAGGACAACCGGAACAAGCTTTTGTGGATAATGCCCTCGTCGGACGGGATAAAAACCGGGCACACCTCGAAGGGCGGATACGGGCTTGCCGCGTCGGCGGTCAAGGGCGGGCGGCGGCTTGTCTCGGTCATCAACGGCCTCAAAGGCCCCAATCCCTCCTACAACCGCTTTTCCGAGAGCAAGGCCCTTTTGGAATGGGGGTTCAAGGAATTTTCGAACTTCGTCTATTTCGAAAAGGGGGCCGAGGTCCTGCGCGTGCCGGTATGGTTCGGCCGGCAGGGTTCCGTCGGCGCCGCCCCGGACCGGGATGTCCTTGTCTCGGCACGGGCCGGATCCGCCCCGGCGGCGGACCTTTACGCCACATACGACACCCCCGCCGCCGCCCCGGTCGCCAAGGGGCAGAAGCTTGGCACCCTTACCCTATACGCGGACGGGGCCAAGGCCGGGGAATACGACCTTGTCGCCACGGACGGGGTGGAAAGGTCGAACTTCGCCTCCCGGATATTCCAGAACATCGGCATACTGCTTGGAAGAATGGCGGGCAAGCAATGAAGACCATAATCACGATAAACGGCAAGGGCGGCTGCGGCAAAGACACTTTATGCGAAATCGCCGGGCGGCATTTCAGGACCCTGAACATATCCTCGATCACACCCATAAAGGAACTTGCCGCCATGGCGGGCGCCGACTATGACAAAAGCGACAGGGCGCGGAAATTCCTTGGCGACCTGAAAGCCCTATGCGCCCAATACAACGACCTGCCCACGCGCTATTGCCTTGGCGAGGCGGAGAAATTCCTGGCCGGCGGAGCCGAGCTTATGTTCGCGCACATACGAGAGCCGGCCGAGATAGAGAAATTCACCGCCCGCGCCCGCGCCCTTGCCGGGGACAGGGCGGATGTCAGGACCCTGCTCGTCCGCTCAAAGCGCGTCGAGGAAAAGGTTTTCGGCAACCCGAGCGACGACGGCGTGGACGGCTACGCATACGACTGGACATACGACAACGACCTGCCCCTGGACCTGGCGGAGGGCGATTTCATCGCCAAGCTCGAATCATGGCTATGACCGAGCCGGCCCTGTCCATGCCCGAGCCGATTTCGAACCCCTTTCTTGCCGGGCACGAAAAGGCCGAGGCCGAGATAGCCCGCC
>JAIRTB010000067.1 GCA_031255155.1 Rickettsiales bacterium | reverse complement strand
CCGCAAGGAATGGGGCGTCGTCGACGCGGGCAGCTGCAACATATTCCGCGCCGCCTCCAAATCCCTTTGGACCACCCTTGGCGAAAGGCGCGCCCCCTTTTCCCCGACGAACAGCGCGGCGGACGAGAAAGGCCTTAGTTCGAGATAGCGGGCTATTTCCCTCCGCACGGCGGGCAGAATCGGGGCTATCCTTTGCTTTTTACCCTTTCCCGAGACCAATATGGACTCGCCCGAGACATCCCCTTCGTTCAGGGCCAACGCCTCGCTTATGCGCAGCCCCGTCCCGTATATGAGGGTGAATATAGCCCTGTCCCGCGCGGCGACCCACGGCTTGCCGGGAAAAACGGCGTCGAAAGCGGACAAAAGCCTAAGCGCCTCCTCCTCCTCGATGGCGCTTGAAAGCCTTTTGGGACGGCGCGGCGTTTTCAACAGCTGGACCGCGGCGTTATAGGCTATGCCCTCGCGCTCGCAGAATCGGTAAAAGCTGCGCACGGCGCATATGTGGCGGGCTATCGACGACGGGCCGAGCCCCTCCCTCGCAAGCGACGCGATCCAACCCCTGAACCCCGCTATCGTCACGCCGCCAAGGCCGCTATCGCCTATAAAGCCGGCGAATCGCCCCAGGTCGCGTCCATACGAAGCCGTGGTAAGGGCGGACGCGCGCCTTTCCGAGCGCAGGAAAGACAGCCAGTTTTCTATTGCAATCCGCGTATCCATTTTTTATAATGATAGCACAAAAGCGAAAGATTGCAAATGGCTCTGTATCAAAGGCCCTCTTGGGACGAGTATTTCATGGACATAGTTGACGTGGTGTCGAAAAGGGCGACCTGCGACCGGGGGCGCTCGGGCTGCGTCGTAGCCAAGGACAAGGTTATCATAAGCACGGGCTATGTGGGCGCGCCCAAAAACTCCCCTCACTGCGACGACGCGGGCCACCTTATGAAAAAAGTGATCGACGACGACGGCTCGGAGCATATGCATTGCATGCGCACCGCCCACGCCGAGGCCAACGCCATAGCCCAGGCCGCGAGAATCGGCGTCTCTACGGACGGGGCCACGCTATACTGCCGCATGACGCCGTGCCGAACCTGCGCCATGATGATAGTGAACTCGGGCATAGTCCGCGTCGTCGCGCAAAAGGACTATCACGCCGCCGCCGACAGCAAGGCCATATTCAAGAACGCGGGCGTAAAGCTGGAAATCCTGGACGCGGCGGTATTATCCTACGACAAGCAATAGGCCCCGGCAAAACCGGCCCTGGCAAAATCGACCTTGGCAAAATCGGACGCTTGTAGAAAATCAACGGTCCTGTTTCAAATCCCGGGCGGTCCAATATGAAACCGCGGCCTTGAATATCCTGGCCGGGATCAATCCTCCATAGGAATCTTTGGACATTTCGGAGTTGTCGTCGTTGCCGATCCATACCGCGCCCGCTATGCCGCCGGCATAACCCGCGAACCATGCGTCGCGATTATTCTGAGATGTTCCGGTCTTGCCCCGCACGTCCGCTCCGGGCACGGCCGCGGCCGCGGCGGTTCCTTCGCGCACGGCCCCGCGCAGCATTTCGTCCATGGCATTCGCATTCTCGGCCGAGACAAGGCGGCCGACACCGCTGCCCCCGCGGGCGAATATGACGCGCCCGTCAAGCGAGGATATGCTTGAAACCGCGCTTGGCATAACGCCGATCCCTCCGTTCGCGAACATGGCATACGCCGCGGCAAGGTCCAGCAGGGAGGCTCCGCCCGAGCCCAATATTATGGTGTAATCCCTTGTTTCAGGGTCGGACAGGCCAAAGCGCCGCGATATGTCGATTATCGGCCCGACGCCGATTTCCCTGGCGATAGCGACGGGCACCGTATTCACGGACAGCGCCAGCGCGCGCGCCATGCTTATCGGCCCGTAATACCTGCCGTCGTGGTTTTTCGGAATCCAGCCGCCTATCCCGGTCGGCTCGTCCACGAACATGTCCGAAGGCTTCATGCCGCGTTCAAGCCCGGCAAGATAGACGAACGGCTTGAACAAGCTGCCCGGCTGGCGCTTCATCTGGACGGCGCGGTTGAATTGCGAAGCCGCATAGTCCGCCCCGCCCACCATGGCCAGGATCTCTCCTTGGTCGTTTATGAACACGGCCGCCGCCTGAGAAAAACGATATCTTCGCCCCTCTTTGCCGACAAAGTCCCGCACTATCCCCTCCAAAGTCTTTTGCAGGGGCAGGTCCAGCGTGGTGCGCACCTCGACATCGCGCTCTATCCCTCCGGCGGCGGAGGCGAATTCGGACATGGCATAATCTATGAAATACCGGGTCTGGCCGCCGGTCCCCCCTGGCGGCGGCGCGTGCCGGTACGCGGCGGCATACGCGTATTGCCCGGCATCGATATAGCCCTGTTCCAGCATTTGGGCGAGGACAAGCCTCATCCGCCCGTACGCGGCATCCGGATTGGCGGAGGGATTATATCGCGCGGGAGATTTCAGCATGCCCGCCATGATGGCGGCCTCGGCTATGCCGACCTTGGATATATCCTTGCCGAAAAGCTGCTCGGCGGCCGAGCTTATGCCGTGCTTGCCCCCGGCGATGGATATGCGGTTAAGATACATGGAAAGTATCTGGGCCTTGGTGAATTTGCGTT
>JAIRTB010000081.1 GCA_031255155.1 Rickettsiales bacterium | reverse complement strand
TGTCGAAGCGTTCCAGCACTTTGTGCGCGGCGGAGCCTTTCTGCGCGGCGGTTTCCTTGCGCAACAGGGGGGAGGCGGCCTTGAACGCCTTGAAGCCTTGACCGCCCCTTGCCGCCCCGTTCATACGCGGGAGGACTACGGGAGCCGGGGCGGGGCGGCCCCCGGGGCGGTTTTCCGGGGTTTTCGCGGGCGGCTCGAACCTGCCGACGCACAGCGCGTCGGAGTCGATTATCTCGGCGCCCATTTCCACAAGCAAGGGGTCCTTGACCGTTCGGCATCCGGGATCGCTTTCCATAGCGGCCCTTATGCACGAATACCAGCTTGGCCCGCCAACCATGTCCCTCTCTTGCGTCCCGAACACGAACAGGGCGTCGCGGGCGCGGGTAAGCGCGACATACATCAGCCTATAAAACTCGCCAAGGCTTTCGGCCCGGCGCGCGCCGACTATATCCTGGAACTCGCCGAAACCGGCGGTTTTCGCTATGGGCAGGCCGTCGCTCCAAAATATCCTGTCGTCTATCCTGGCGTCGCCAAGATTAGCGTCGACGAGCATCACGACGGGCGCCTCCAATCCTTTGCTGGAATGCACGGTCGAGAGGCGGACGCAGCCTTTCGCACCCCACGCGCCCCGCTTTATCTCTATGCGCGAATCGGCGAGCCAGCGCGAAAAGCCCAGCAGGCTCTTGCCTATCTTCTTATTGTCATAGACGGACGCGGCGTCCAACAGCCCGTCCGCTATGACGCGGGCCTCGTCCCCGAACCTTGCCGCGAAAGCTTTCAGCCCGCCTTGGGACTTTAATATGAAATCCAGGAACCGCAGAGGGGAAGCGCCCCTGCCATACTCCAAAAACGCGCCCATACGGCCGGCGGCGGGCGCGCGGGACCGGTCCTCGAACAGCATTTCCAGGACGGATTTTCCGCCCCGGCCATGGCACAATTCGAACAAATCCTCGTCCGAGAAATCGAACAGGGGCGAGCGCAGCACTTCGGCCGCCGCCAGGTCGTCGCCGTTGAAATCCACCAGCGAGAACAGCGAGAGCAGATCCTTGGCCATCAGGTGAGAGGCAAGAGAGCGTCTTTCGTCCATGGCAAACGGAATGCGCGCGGCGGAGAACGCCCGGGAGAGGAACCTCGCGCTGCGCCTTTTTTGACAGAGCAGCATTATGTCGGAGCATTCGTATCCGGACGCAAGGCAGAACCTTACCTTGTCCACTATCAACCCCGCAAGGTCGGACAGGCGGTGGCGCAGCCTTATCTCTTCGACGGGGGGCTTGTCGACCGGAGCGTCCTCGACCGGGCGCGCCTTGACCAACGGGGCAAGCCACACGAACCCCTCCCTGTCCCCGCGGCTTGCCACATGGCGCGCGCCGGAGGACCCCATCACCGCGTCGACCAGGGCCAATATGTTCCGGCACGAGCGGAACGACACATTCAAGGGGACCTCGCGCCATTCGAACCCGCCCTGCTCGACGCGCCGCCGGAACACGGACCTGAATTTCTCGAACAATGACAGCTCGGCGCCCTGGAAGCTGAAAATCGACTGTTTCGCGTCGCCGACGACAAAGACGCTTTTCGCGTCCTCCCTCTGCCGCGGCCTGTCGAAGAAATGCTGGGACAGCACGGCGGCTATGTCCCATTGCGCGCCGCTGGTATCCTGGGCCTCGTCTATAAGGATATGCGACACGCCGCCGTCAAGCTTGAACAGAATCCATTCGCAGATCCCCGGGCGCGAGAGCAGCCCGCGCGCCGTTTCCACAAGGTCGGCGAAGTCCAGCGCCCCCGCCGCCTCTTTGGCCTTGGCATATTCTTCGCGCAGGGCCGAGGCCACCTTCGCAAGCGCCAAGGACAGCGAAAACACTTTCGCGCGGGCGATGAACGCGGCGCACTTCCCGGCCATGGCGGCCACGGCGTCGATCCTGTCCGCGACGCGGGGGTATTTTTCGCGGGCTTTCTTGACGAACAAATCCGCACGGACGGACATATCCTTGGTCAGAAAGGCGTCCAGGAACAAGAGGAAGTTTTCCGCGCGGGCGGATTTGGTTTCGCACGCAAGGAACCGGGCCAGCTTGTCCGCGGCGGCGGCCATTTTCGCCGAGCCGAATTTAGCGGCGGCGGCAATATATTCGCGCAGGGCGCCCTCGTCCAGACCGGCGACGACCATTTCCTTGAACGCGCCTATGTCTTTATATATGTCTATGCCGCTATCCATATCATCTATATTTTTATCGTTATCTATATTTTTATCGTTATCATTACCAAGCGGGCGGGCGGATTTTTTACACAGGCTTTCGAGCCCGTCAAGGGCCATGCCGCCGAATATTTTCGCTTTCAGGGCGGTTTCGACGCTTTGGAAGTCCCCTTTGCTTGCGAACAGGGCCGAGAATTTTTCGCGCGAGGAGAGCATTTCGTCGCGGACTTTCTCGAACGAAAACTCGGTCATGCCGGCGGTCAATTCCGCGAACGCCTCGGCAAGGTCCGCCTCGGCGGCGGTCGACGGGCGCCTTATCCTTTTCAGCATGGACCTATACGCGTCGGCGACCAGCAATGACGCCGCCGCGTCGTCGGCCACCTCGAAGTGCGGGCTTATCCCCGCCTCTATCGGAAAGCGTTTCAAGACCGACTGGCAAAACGCGTGGATCGTATAGATTTTAAGCGGCGCGGGAGAGTCGACCAGCATGGGGAACAGCTCCCTCGCCCTGGCCGCCTCGCCGGGAAGCGGAGGGCGCCCGATCGTTCTTTCAAGCGAGGATTCAAGCGCCGCGCCGTCCATGACGCACCACTTTCTGGCCCCGGCGAAGATCCTTTCCTCCATCTCGGCCGCCGCGGCGTTGGTATAGGTTATGCACAGGACCTTGGACGGCTCTATCCCGGCAAGAAACATGCGCAAAAGGCGGCGGACAAGCACGCTTGTCTTGCCGCTGCCCGCGTTCGCAGAGACCCACACGCTCGCGAACGGATCGCTTGCCAGCAATTGACTATCCGGCGCCTGCTCGTTCAATTTTTCGCTTTCGCCCCGATGGAAAATATGTTATAGTATCATATCGCACGCACGGCGGAAATCAAGGGATAATAAATGAACGGATACAAACTTGCGGACGCGGCCCTTGCCCGCGCAGAGATAGAAAAAGAGCTTGGAAAAGCCGGAAAACGCCCGGCCGGCGCCGGGGCGCAGGATTTCTACGACGCCCTTGTCCGCGCGCTGAACCGCGAGCTGGCCCTTGCCGCGAAAGAGAGCGAGGCGGCCATATTGAACGGCAAAAACCCTTTCGCGAACTATCTTTCCATGGAATACCTGTTCGGCAAGCTGGGGATGCAAAGCCTTATCGCCACGGGCGGCCTTGCCGGAGCGGCGGC
>JAIRTB010000066.1 GCA_031255155.1 Rickettsiales bacterium | reverse complement strand
TGTCGCCATGGCCCTATCCGCCCGAATCCGCCGATTCGCCGCCTGCTATTGGCGCTCCGTCGGCGCGGGCGGAACGATCTTGACCGAGGCGGTTTTTATGCGTATGGCGGCCTGCCACGAGGCAAGGAATATGAGCAGGGCGCCCGCCCCCGCGATTATGATCCTCCGGCGCAGCATCATTGTGTGCCTGCGCGGCGCGCCGCTTCCGATGCCGATGCCCGTTCCCATTCCCATAAGCATTTGTGTGTGCCTCCTTAAAGTTTCGAATATAGTCCGTCCACGGCGTCGCGGGCCTTTGCGGCCATTTCCTTGCGCCCCGCGCAGCCGCCGAAATCTATGGGCTCGCCGATAATCACCGACGCCCGCGCCGGCAGGCGGGATCTCAGTTTTCCGAAATGCTGGGCCAGGGTCTGCTCCTTTATGAACCAGGGATAGGCCGCGCGCTCCTCCCGAGAAAGCCGCCTTGCCCCGCTGTGCGTGTAGGCCAGGGCCATGGGCTGGACCGCGATGTCCTTTCGCCCCTCGATCATGGAGAATAGGGAGCTTTTGAAAGGCAGGACGCCCTCTCCGTTTCCGCTGGTCCCCTCGGGAAAGACAAGCAGGGGTATCCGCCTGCGGTCGAACGCCCGCGAAAGAATGTCGACCTGCCCGCGGGCCTTCTGCCTCTCGCGCGAGATGAACACCGTGTTGCCAAGCCTTGCCAGCAGGCCGAGCAAAGGCCACTTTATAATGTCGTCCTTGGCCACGAAGTTTATCTCGAACAGGCGCCCCAGCGCGAAGATGTCAAGGTATGACAGGTGGTTGCATACCAGCAGCAGGCGGTCCTTGTCCGCAAGGGATCCGCCGATAATTCTGGATTCGATGCCTATCAGGGCGCTCCAAATCTTGAAATATAGGCGGCATAGCCAGGGCTGCCATGGCGTCGGCCTCAGCAGGATTAGGAAAGGCATGGCCGCGATCGACCATAAAAGGCACAAGAATAGCTTGAAATAGGTCATTTCAATTCTATCGTGTCGAAATTTATGGGGTTTAGTATGAAGGGCGAGAACCCGCTGTCTTTGGTGATTTCGGCCACTATGGACCTGATGAAGGGATACATCTGCTGGGGTATGGATTTCGTAAGCGCGCTTTTGAGGGCGGCTTCGTCCGTAATGTGCACCGCGGCCACCGCCCCGTAGACAAGCTCTATCACGAACAAAGGCTTGTCCGCAAGGGAGCTTGCGATTTTGAAGTGCAGGGCTATGTCGTAAAGCTCGTCGCCAATTTTCACGGGCCGCACTTCCATGTTCAGGTCGACTTTCGGGGCGCCTTCCGCCTTTTCGAAGAATATGCGCGGGCTGGACGGAGACTCGAAGGATAGGTCTTTTATGTATTGGTTCAGTATTTCGAAATCGCTTTTGCGGTCGTTGTGGTTTTCCATTGGCCTGTTCCGGTTTTTCTGTTGCAATGCGGGGATTATAGAATATAATGTGCGCGCTTGGCAAGAAAAATGAATCTGATGGATTTGCTAGCGCTGGTGTTTTTCGTCATAGTGGCCCTGGCCGCGTGGAGGACTTTCCGCATATCGCCCGATGACGCGCTGGCTGTGGCGGCGCCCGGCTCCGGGCCGGGCCGTTCTGACAAGTCTTTGATAGCCCTGGCCGCCAAGCCCAAGGCGGACAAGGGCGGCAAGGCCGGCAAAGGCCCCGGCATGGAGGCGGAAAAAGAGCCGGCCCTTGCGGAAAAGATGGCCGGGGTGCTGTCCGCCTGCCGCGGTTTTGATCCCCAGTCGTTCATGCTGTCCGCGAAAGAGGCGTTCGAAAGGTCGGTGTCCGCGTTGGAGACGCTGAAAGCCGAAGAGATAAAGGGCTGGACCTCCCCCGCCGTTTTCGCGTCGATTTCGCGCGAAATCCAGGCGTTGAAGAGCAAGGGGCGCCGGGTCGAGACGGAAATAGTCCGTTTCAAGCAGGTTTCGATAAACGACGCGGGCGTCGGCGAATCCTCCGTCCGGCTGTCGGTCGTTATAATAACAGAGCAGACTGCGGTCGTCCGTAACTCCGCGGGCCGGGTCGTCCGCGGCGACGCGAACCGTGTGGACGAGATAAAGGATGTCTGGGTGTTCGAGAAAAAGCTCTCGCCCCGCGACGCCCCGTGGCTGCTTGTCGAGATAGCCGATGTATAGGGCGTCCGGATTCGATGTGGATGCGATAGTGTTCGACTTTGATAATACGCTTGTCGACGCGTTGTATAGCTATTGGCAATACGCCCGTGATTGCGAGGCCGGATTCAAGGGCGTGGAGCTGGGCGGCTTCGTGGAAAAGATGGGGTATAGCGCCGAGGGCGATTTCGTGCTGCTGCCCCGGGATTTGATGAATCGGTATGACAATACCCGGTATTACTTTCGCCGGCCGCTGATTCCCGGCGCTAAGGAGGTGTTGTCCCGGTTGAAGTCGTTGTATCGTATTGTCGTGCTGTCGACCTCCCGCGATCCCGTTAAAAAGAAAATGTATATAAAAAGAGTCGTGCCCGATGCCGAGCGGGTTTTTGTGGTCGATGATAACTCGAAGGGGGGGGGTAAAGCATCGGATATAAAGGAGATAGCCCGCGATTTCAATATCTCGCCCGGGCGGATATTGCTGCTTGACGATCAGTTTAGGCACCTGCGCGCGGGGTTGGATGTCGGCGCGAATGTCGTCCGCATGAGGCCTAAATATTCGCGCGCCTTGCCCAAGGATCTAAGGGCTGTCCGCGAGGTAAGCTCTATTTACAAGTTCGAGAATTTGGTGTGCGGCAATGATTCGCGGTCTATATCCGGCAAGATGAAAAAGTCCGTCCCTTCCTCCCGTTCGCATGTTTTGCATATGTGGCAGCCTCGTGTCCGCTGATCCTTGATTTCTCGTCCTCTGTTTTTTTTATCCTCGGCCATTTATTCTTGATTCCTCGTCCTCTGGTTTTTCTCCCGCCATCCCTCTGTCGCTGATTTTCGCCGCACTGTCCCCCGGCCAAGCCGCGCCGTCATGCGGATTAACCGTCATGTCGATGAGCCATTTATGCTGGCGAATGTATGGTGCCGCCGGTTTGCTCCGCTGGCTGGCTCAGACAAGGCTTGACACGCCGCCTTGGAGGCTATACAAAGGAAAGAATGGCAACCGATCGGTCATACAGCGCGAGCGACATCGAAGTCCTCGAAGGGCTCGAAGCTGTCCGCCTGCGCCCCGGCATGTATATAGGCGGCGTGGACGCGGACGGGCTTCATCATCTTGCTGCGGAAATCCTGGATAATTCCATGGACGAGGTGGGCGCCGGTTTCGCGCGCGAGGTCGGGGTCGAGCTTCTCTCCCCGAACCGTATAAGGATAACCGACGACGGCCGGGGAATTCCCGTGGACGAGCATCCGAAGTTCAAGGGCAAGTCCGCTCTCGAAGTCATCCTTACGACCTTGCACTCCGGGGGCAAGTTCGGCGGCCGGGCGTATGGGGCAAGCGGCGGCCTCCACGGCGTGGGGTCAAGCGTGGTGAACGCGCTCTCGTCCGAAATGGTGATCGAGGTGTCCCGGGATGGCACGTTGTTCCGCCAGTCCTATTCGCGCGGCCGTCCGACGGGCAGGTTGGAGGTCGCGGGCGAATCAAAGGGCTCCGGGACCAGCGTCGAGTTCTCTCCCGACCTGAAGATTTTCGGCGACGGCAATGTGTTCAGGCCGCTGCGCCTGTTTCGCGCCGCCCGGTCCAAGGCGTTCTTGTTCAAGGGCGTCAGGATTCGTTGGAGGACGCATGTGCCCGCCGATGGCGTGCCGGACGAGGCCGAGCTTTATTTTCCGAACGGTATAGCGGATTTCTTGGCCGAGTCGGTGGACGGCCGGCCAAAGGTCGTTGACAAGATGTTTTATACCGAATCGTCCCTTTCCGGGGACTCCGGGCGCGTGGAGGCGGCCGTCTCTTGGATAGATTCCTCGCGCGAAGAGGCGGGCTCTGCCGGGTTCATAAGTTCGTATGCCAACGGCGTCCCTACGACCGGGGGCGGCACGCACGAGCAGGGGCTTAAATCCGCCGTGTCGCGCAGTCTTAAATCATTCGCGGAGATGGTCGGGAATAAAAGGTTCGCCGGCGTCTTGTCCGAGGATATGTTCGACGACGCGGCGATAGTCCTCTCCGTTTTCTACAAGAATCCGCAATTCCAGGGCCAGACCAAGGAAAAGCTGTCCAATGCCGAGGTTGTGCGCCTTGTGGACGGGGCGGTCAAGGATTATTTCGATCACTTTTTAACTCAGGATCCGGCCCGCGGCAATATGCTTTTGGATTATATGATAGGCAAGGCCGAGGCGCGGTTGAGGCTTAAAAAGCTCAAAGAAACCATGCGCAAGTCGCCCGCGAAAAAGCTGCGTCTTCCGGGCAAGCTTGCCGATTGTTCAAGCCGGGACCGCGCCGGCACGGAAATCTTTATCGTCGAGGGGGACAGCGCCGGCGGCAGCGCCAAGCAGGCGCGCGACCGCGAGTTTCAGGCGATATTGCCCCTGCGCGGGAAAATATTGAATGTAGCCTCCGCCTCTCGGGAAAAGATGGCCTCGAACAAGGAGATAGGGGACATAGCCGAGGCGATAGGATTGGGTATCGGCCAAGATTACGACGAGTCCAGATTGCGCTATGAGAAGGTTATAATAATGACCGACGCGGATGTCGACGGCGCGCATATAGCGTCGCTTTTGATGACCTTTTTCTTCGAAAGGATTCCCCAGCTGATAGCGGGCGGGCGCCTGTATCTTGCCCTTCCGCCGCTGTTCAAGATAAGCGATGGCAAAACTTCCGCCTACGCGATGGACGAGGCTGAAAAAAAGGCGCTTGTCGAAAAAAAGTTCAAGGGGAAAAAGGTAGAGGTCAGTCGCTTCAAGGGCTTGGGCGAAATGATGCCGGGACAGTTGAAGGAGACCACCATGGATCCAAAGACCCGCACTCTTTTGCGGGTCGAAATCCCGCCTCAGGGCGGGGATGGCGCCGAGGAGTTGCAGTCCACTCGCGAGCTTGTGGCGAACCTTATGGGAACCAAGCCGGAATACCGATTCAGGTTTATCCAAAAAGGCGCCGGCTTCGGGGTAGAGCTGGATATTTAGCTTCATGATTTCGCAACAGTTTTGAATAGTTTCGCGTGTGCTTCGTATGTGTTTCGTATGAAGCTCCACCCGGGGCTTTCGTCCTAGGATTTCTAGGAAATGGCTTTTCGGCCCGGTTTTCCAATCTTGAAGTCGCTCCGTCCTTTTCGTTTTGTCCGTTCCTTTCGGATCGGTTTAGCTCGGGCCGGTTTATCGAAAAAATACAGCTTTTTCAATGGCCGTAAAGCCGCCGCCGCTACGACGGAGCCCTCCATTGGCCGCTGGCCGGGCCTGTTGGAAAAGATGGGTTTTCGAAAGGGTTGGCGGAAACGATTTTCCTTGCATTTCGTCGGTTGATTCGCTATCATCTGCCCGCAGAATTAAAGGAGCGAAAATGAGCGATACGCAGGATTTGCAACGGACGCAAAACGATTATGATGCCGATTCCATTAAATACCTGAAAGGCCTTGACGCCGTGCGCAAGCGGCCGGGGATGTATATCGGCGACACCGACGACGGGACCGGCCTGCACCATATGGTCTACGAGGTGGTGGATAATTCCATTGACGAGGCTTTGGCCGGCTATGCGACTATGGTCGAGGTGTCCCTGAATCCTGATGGCAGCGTGTCCGTCGTCGACAATGGCCGCGGGATTCCCGTGGGAATAAACAAGGAAACCGGGCGCAGCGCGGCCGAGCTTATAATGACCGAGCTTCACGCCGGGGGCAAGTTCGACCAAAATTCGTATAAAGTCTCCGGCGGCTTGCACGGCGTCGGCGTGTCCGTTGTGAACGCGCTGTCAAGCTGGCTTGAATTGAGGATTTGGCACGGCGGGCGCGAGCATTTTATGAAGTTCGCCCATGGCGCGGTGGTCGAGGATATAAAGGCGGTGAAAGATTGCCCCGCCGACAAGACTGGAACCGAGGTCTGCTTTTTCCCGTCGAGCGAGACTTTCTCGTCGATAGATTTCGACTTCGAGACGATAGAGGCCCGCCTGCGCGAGCTTGCTTTCCTCAACAGCGGCGTGAAAATAACCCTGTCCGACCGGCGTGGGGCCGAGGAAAGGCGCGTCGAGTTCCTATACGACGGAGGTATAGATGCGTTCGTGAAATACCTCGACCGCAGCAAGAATCGGCTTATCCCCGATTCTATAAGCTTGAAGGGAGGGAAAGATTCCATCGTAATCGAGGCTTCCCTTGAATGGAACGATTCCTATCACGAGAATATGCTGTGTTTTACGAACAACATACCGCAAAGGGATGGAGGCACGCACTTGGCGGGGTTCCGGGCCGCGCTTACCCGGTCGGTCAACGCGTATATAAGCGAAAATAATATGCTTAAAAAAAAGGATGTCGAGATCGCGAGCGAGGATATGCGGGAGGGGTTGACATGCGTCCTGTCCGTCAAGGCCCCCGACCCGAAGTTCAGCAGCCAGACCAAGGACAAGCTGGTGTCAAGCGAGGTCCGCCCCGTGGTGGAGAGCGTCGTCGGGGACAAGCTGTCGCAGTGGTTCGGCGAACACCCGGCCGAGGCTAAAAAAATCGTTGAAAAGATTGTCGAGGCCGCCACCGCGCGCGAGGCCGCAAGGCGTGCGCGCGATCTTACAAGGCGCAAGTCCGCGCTTGATATAAGCTCTCTGCCCGGCAAGCTGGCCGATTGCCAGGAGCGCGATCCAAGCAAAAGCGAGCTTTTTATCGTCGAGGGGGACAGCGCCGGCGGCAGCGCCAAGCAGGGCCGCGACCGGGCGATTCAGGCGATATTGCCCCTGCGCGGGAAAATTTTGAATGTCGAGCGCACTCGGTTCGACAGAATGCTGTCAAGCGACACTATCGGCACGCTTATCTTGGCGCTTGGCACGGGTATAGGCGGGGTCGAGTTCGACATAGAAAAGATCCGCTATCACAAGATAATAATAATGACCGACGCGGATGTCGACGGCGCCCATATCCGGACCTTGCTGCTGACTTTCTTTTATCGCCAGATGCCCGAGGTAATAACGCGCGGCTATCTTTATATAGCCCAGCCCCCGCTTTATAAGGTAAAGCGCGGGGCAAGCGAGGTTTATATGAAGGACGATGCCGTGTTCGAGAATTACCTTGTCGACCTTGTCGCCGACGAGGGGTTCCTCGAACTCGCCGGAGGGCGCCGTATCGCCGGTCCCGAGCTGCGCGAGCTTATAGTGTCCAGCCGCAAGATAGCCAAGCTTGCCGATCCGCTCTCAAAGCATGCTCCGTTGAGGATAATAGAAAGCGCGGCCGTCTGCGGCCTGTTCGCGCTCGGCGCCGATGTGCCCGCCGCGCTGCGTAAAATCGTGGATAGGCTCGATTCGCTTGAAGGCAGGAACGACCGCGGCTGGACTGCAAGCCAAACCGAAAAGGGCGTCTTGTTCAAGCGTAGGCTGAGGGGCGTGGAGGAAGAGCACTTGCTCGAAACCTCTGTGATTGAAAGCATGGACGCAAGGCGTTTGAACGACATTTTGGTGAATTTCGGCGATGTTTTTTCCGGCGGGATGAGCCTTGGGTTCAAGGATAAAAGCTATGGCGTAAGCCTGCCGGTCGAGCTGTTGCGCCTTGTCTATGACATAGGCAAGTCGGGCCTTGCGATGAATCGGTATAAGGGGTTGGGGGAAATGAACGCCGAGCAGCTGTGGGAAACGACAATGGACCCTAACGCCCGCACTTTGTTGCAGGTAAAGATAGAAAACGCGGCCGAGGCAGACGAGACTTTCTCCATGCTTATGGGCGACATAGTCGAGCCGCGCCGCGACTTTATCCAGGCGAACGCCTTGAATGTTACGAATTTGGATATATAAAAAGGACGCTCCGTAGGTTTCGCCCCGCCGGTAATTCAGGTTTAATAAAAGGAAGAAAAAATGAGCATAAAAGTATTCGGGCACAAATCGCCCGACACCGATTCGGTAATCTCGGCCATCGCCGCCGCGTATCTTTTGGATGGCGAGCCGTTCGTCCAGGGCGATCTGAACCGCGAGACTAGGTTCGTCCTTGAAAAATTCGCCCTGGCCGCGCCAAAGCGGCTGGAATCCGTGGCTGGCGAGTCGATAGCCTTGGTCGACACGTCCGATCCGCTCCATCTTCCCGCCGATATCGGGGATGCGGATATAAAATATGTATTCGATCACCATAACTTGGGCGGGATAAAGACGAAAGGCCCGTTCGAAGGATGGTTTATGCCGGTCGGCTCCACCGCGGCGATTCTGTTCGATTATGCGAAAAGCAAAGGCGTGGCTATCCCCGCGGATATCGCCGGAGCCATGGCTATGGCCGTCATAAGCGATACGGTCTTGTTCAAATCGCCGACGACTACCGGGCATGACAGGCGCGCCGTCGAGGAGTTGTCCGAAATTGCGGGCATAGACTACGAAAAGCTGGGCATGGAAATGCTCGTTGTCAAATCGAGCATAGAG
>JAIRTB010000031.1 GCA_031255155.1 Rickettsiales bacterium | reverse complement strand
TGGCAAGGAATTCCTCGCGCGAAAGGCCGTATGATTCGCGCTCTACGATGTATTTCGAGGCAAGGCTTTTCGCGATGTCCTCGGCGGACGAGCCGGGCGATATGTTTTTGGACAGCCTGCTGACGACGACGCTTTCGGCCTTGGGGTTTCCGCTTACAAGGAAAGGCTGGTATTTGACGCCTGTGTCGATAGAGTCATAGGCAAGCCAAATGACAAGGAATAGGACGCACGAAAGCGCGAAGAACAAAGCTTGCGCCCGCAAAATCCAAAGATAACGGGTCTCGTCTACTCTCTGCATGGCCTCCCCATGGGGGATATTGTAAAATATAAGGAAGGGAAAATCAAGCCGATAGTGAAAAAACGCCTGCGCCTGCGCCCGCGCCCTCGCCGTGACCTGCGCCCGCGCCCGCGCCGCGATATGATTGGGCTGTCGCCCGAGAGAGAGAAAGTATAATGTCTTGATTCAATATTGGGGGTTGACCTCCGCGCGGAAATAGTGTATTATGCGCGAAAGAGGTATGAAAGCCTTCGACAAGAAAGCTCCACCAGCGGTTGGAGAGCGGTAAAATATCGAATATACCGCACTGCCTTGTCGCAGCTTTCAATCTCCAACCAGCCTAATTGGAGGATATCGGCCCTCGACGGCTGGATCAGGCTTGAACGGTTGTAAGCTTCACCTCTGGAATCTTGCCCGTGCGGACCATCTTGGCCTCGTATTCAAGCTGGCGGTCCCGGCCCTCCGTCACGATTATGATGTCCGAGGCAAGCACCTTGTCCCGCCATGCCTCGGGTATATAGTCAAGGATTATGGCTTCGTCCGGACGGCGGTATAATATGGCGTGCTCGCCCCCGTCATAGATGACCTGGGCGTCCTGCGGAGGTTCCGAAAAAGGAACCCTCGGGGAAATCCAAACGGCGATGGCCTTGCCCGTGTCGCCGATAAAATAGGCCAAAGCCTGTCGCATTTTAAGTCCGCTCATAGTTTCTCCACCTTGAACGAAATGTCCGTGCCCGGGACGCGCGCGGAGCCCTCGCCCTGGCGCATTTCTTGGGCAAGGAGGACGCTCGCCGCCTCGTCCGCCCGCCCGCCAAGGTCTATCCCGGAGTAGTAAAGGCGGATCCTGTCGGAAACATCGAGGCCAAGCCTTTTTCGCTCCTCCTGCACCGCCCGGATAAAGTCGCGCGTCAAGCCCTCGTGCCTAAGCTCGGGGGTTATGCGTATGTCAAGGCGGACGATGGTCGAGGAGTCGTCCGTCAAGTCCGCGTCCGTCCCGTCCGCGCCTGAGCCGGGGCCGCCCGTCTCCTCGGCGCTATGGCCACCCTTGCCAGTAGTGCCGGAGCCTTTGCCGCCTTTGCCCTTTGCGCCGGAGCCGTGTCCGCCGGTTTCCGCCGGGCCGGCAAGTTTTTCAAGCCTGAATTCGTATTCGTCCGGCAACAGCTCTTTCACGGCTTCCTCGGCGGATAGCTTTTGCACAAGGGCAAGCCGGGCGCCAAGCCTCTTTCCGGCCTTTGGCGTGAAAATGTAAAGCTTTTTGGAAAAGGCCGGGGCCGCGCCGTCGGATTCAAGCAAAAGGTCTATGCTCTTTACATTCGCCTCGCGCTTGATGATGTCGAAATAGGGGGCGGCCCTTTTCGCTTTTTCGCCGATAAGGGTCAGGGATTGCAGAGGCTGGCGGTTCGAGATTCCGTTGCGCTCGCGCAGCCTTTTGACCGCGGCGCAGATCTTGCGCGCCATGTCCATGTCCGCGGCAAGCTCGCCGTCGCGCTCCTCGGCGTCGGGCCAGTCCGCCAGATGGGGGGACTTTCCGGTCAGGGCGCGGTGTATGTGCTCCGCCGTGAAAGGCATCAGGGGGGCGGCCAGGCGGGTCAGGTCGGACAATACGCAAAACAGGGTGTCGAAAGCCGCCTGCTGCGAGGCCTTGTCCGCCGAAGTCCCCCAGAACCTCTCGCGCGACAGCCTTATGTGCCAGTTGTTGAGGGCGTCCAGGAACTTCTCTATCTCCGAGCATGCCGCGGCGAAGTCGTATCTGTCGCACGCGGCGGCGGCGAAGTCCGCCAGCTCCGAAATCTTGGCCAGTATGTATCTGTCGAGAGGGTCCTTGCTGTCGCGGCGCGGCTCGGCTAGTATCCCGTCCGCGTTTGCGTATAGGGTAAAGAAATGATAGGCGTTCCAAAGTGGCAGGACCGATCTCCTCGCGGCCTTGGCGACCTCTTCGCCGTACTTCGAGACTCGGGCCGTCTCGCCTTTGAGGAGGGGCGAGGATAAAAGCAGCCACCTGAAAGCGTCGCTTCCGTATTTGTCGAAGAAAGCCGACGGCGAGGAATAGTTCTGCAATTTCTTGGAAAGCTTCTGGCCCTTCTCGTCGAAGATAAGGCCCGTGCAGGCGCAGGTTTTGTAGGGTATCTTGTCGAACAGGGCCGCGCCCAGGACCGCCAGGGTATAGAACCACCCGCGCGTCTGGTCCAGCCCCTCGCCAATGAAGTCCGCCGGAAAGGCGTCGCGGAAAGCCTCCTTGTTCTCGAAGGGATAGTGCAGCGAGGCGAAAGGCATGGCGCCCGATTCGAACCAGCAGTCGAAGACATCCTCCACTCGCCGGAAAGTCTTGCCTCCGCGCTCGAATGAAACATCGGCGTAAGGGCGGTGCAGGTCGGAAATCTTCCGGCCGCATAGCTCCTCCAATTCCGCGATCGAGCCGGCGACGATCTCCTCGCCGTCGGGGCTGCGCCATACGGGAATGGGCGCGCCCCAGAATCTGCTCCGCGATATGGACCAGTCGCGGGCTCCGTCGAGCCACTTGCCGAAGCGTCCGTCCTTTATGTGGCCGGGGATCCACTCGATGCGCTGGTTCTCGTCCAGCAGGCGCTTTTTAAGCTCGCCGACGCGCACGAACCACGACGGCATGGCCATATAGATAAGCGGCTGGTCCGTGCGCCAGCAATAAGGGTATTGGTGGACTATCTGGTCCTTTTTGAACAGGGCGCCAAGGGATTTGAGACGCTCCATTACGGGCTCGTTCGCGTCCAGTGCGCGCATGCCGGCGAAGTCGTCTGCCGGAGCCGTGAACCTTCCTTCCTCGTCGATGGGGCGGATAAGGGGAAAGTCGGGGAAGTTGGCTTTCGTTATGGCGAAGTCGTCCTCGCCGAAGCCGGGCGCGGTGTGGACTATGCCGGTCCCGTCCGAGTCGCTTACATGTGCGCCGCAAAGCACCTGCCACGCGCCTTTGGGCGCCTTGCCCGCGAAATAGTCGAATAGCGGGGCATAGCGCAGGCCGGCAAGCTCGCGCCCTAGCTTTATCTCGCAAAGCTTGTATTGGCCAAGCTCGCGCGCATAGGCCGCGACGCGGTTGGTGGCCAGGACGACCCTCTCGCCCGTGCCAAGCTCCAAGACGCTGTACTCGGCCTCCGGCGCCACGCAAAGGAACATGTTCGAGGGCAGGGTCCAGGGCGTCGTTGTCCAGGCCAGGGCGTCAAGCCCGTTTTCCAGCCGGAACCTTACGGTTATGGCCGGGTCGCGCCTTTCCTTATAGTTCAGGTTCACCTCGAAGTTCGACAGCACCGTCTCCGCCGCCCAGGAATAGGGCAGGACGCGGAAGTCTTCATAGACGAGGCCTTTTTCGTAAAGGGTCTTGAAGGCCCACATCACCGATTCCGTATAGGGGGTGTCCATGGTCTTGTAGGCGCCGTCCATGTCGGCCCAGCGCCCGGCGCGGCGTATTATGGATTTCCAGTCGCGGACGAAGGCCGTGACATCCTGGCGGCATTTCTCGACGAACTTTTCGACCCCGTATTCGCGAATGGCCTTTTTGCCGAGCAGGCCAAGGTCTTTTTCGGTTTTAAGCTCGGGTGGCAGGCCGTGGCAGTCCCACCCCCACCTGCGCGCGACATGCTTTCCGCGCATGGTCTGATAGCGTCCCGCCGCGTCCTTGGAATAGCTCTGGAATATGTGGCCGTAGTGGGGCAGGCCGTTGCCGAAGGGCGGGCCGTCGTAAAAGACGAATTCCTTGGCTCCGGCTCTTTGGGCGACGGATCTGGCGAAGGTGTCCTCTTGGTCCCAAATCTCCAATACCGCCTCCTCCAAGGCGGGCAGGTCGGGCTTTGGCGAGGATTCGGGATAATGCTTGTTTTTGGTTGACATGACGCTCCCTTGGTATAGACTGCGGTCTGGTTGCATGGGATGCGATTCTAGCTCCGGAATAGGATAAAAGCAAATGAAAAAAGCCGTGCTGCTCGGCCTCGGCGGCGCTTTGATGGACTCGGCCGGTGCTGTCGTGCGAATCATGGCCGGGGCGGGCGCAAGGATCGGCCGCCCCGTCATGCGATGTTCCGTCCGTGCAGGCGGGATGATTAAACAAGGCGGTTGAAATAATGCGTGCCGCGTCTTGACCAAACGGCAGGCTGGCCGCTATAATAGTCCGATGCAAAGCTACGATGTCATAGTCATAGGGGGCGGCCACGCGGGGACCGAGGCCGCCGCGGCAAGCGCGCGCCTGGGCGCCTCGACCGCCGTCGTTACATATTCCAAGGATAACTTCGGGCAAATGTCGTGCAATCCGTCGCTGGGCGGTCCGGGCAAAAGCCACCTGGTAAGGGAGATAGACGCGCTCGACGGCATAATGGCGCGCGCCGCCGATATGGCCGCCGTCCAATACCGCATGCTGAACGAGTCAAGGGGCGCCGCCGTGCAGAGCCTGCGCGTCCAGGCCGACCGCGGGGCGTATAAGGCCGCCGTCGCGGGCATGCTCTCCGCGCTTCCCATAGATGTCATTGAAAGCGAGGCGGTTTCTTTCGAGGCTGGGAACGGCCGCTTCAAGATCGCAAGCGGCGGGAAAACGGTCGCAAGGTGTAAAAGCCTGGTGGTCGCGGCGGGCACTTTTTTGAACGGCCTCATGCACTCGGGCGCAAGCAGGACGCCCGGCGGCCGGGTGGGCGAGCCGGCCTCGTCGCTGTCGAAAAGTATAGAATCGGCCGGGTTTTCGCTGCAAAGGCTGAAAACCGGCACTCCTCCGCGCCTAAGCGCCAAGACTATAAATTACGCCGTGTTGGAGCGTCAGCGGGATCAGGTTCCGACGGAATCTTTCTCGTTTCTGAACGCCGCGCCGGTGTTGGAGCAGCTTCCTTGCTATATAGCGCATACGGGCGCGGACGCGCACGGGATAATCCGTGCGGCGCGGATGGAAAGCCCGCTGTTCAACGGGTCGATAAAGGGGACCGGCCCGCGCTATTGCCCGTCGATAGAGGACAAGGTGTTCCGCTTTCCTGATCATGAATCCCACCATGTGTTCTTGGAGCCCGAGGGGCGCGATACGGATGTGGTCTATCCGGGCGGCATATCGACAAGCCTGCCGGAAAGTATACAGGACGCCTTCGTCCATAGCATAAAGGGCCTTGAACGGGTCGAGATACTGCGGTACGGCTATGCGGTGGAATACGACGCGATAGACCCGCGGGGGCTCAAGCCAACGCTTGAAAGCCGCGGCGTGGAAAATCTATTTTTCGCGGGCCAGGTCAACGGCACCAGCGGATACGAGGAGGCCGCGGCCCAGGGGCTGGTCGCGGGCGCGAACGCCGCGTTGAAGGCAAGGCTTGCGCCGCCGTTCGTCCTGGACCGGGCAAGCTCGTTCATAGGGGTGATGATAGACGACATAACGACGCTCGGCGTGGACGAGCCGTATAGGATGTTCACTTCGAGAAGCGAATACCGCCTTTCCCTGCGCCAGGATAACGCCGACTTCCGCCTGACCCCGCTCGGCCTTGGAATCGGCCTGATAGGCGGGACAAGGGCGGGGTTTTTCCAAAGAAAACGCTCCGAGCTGGATAATCCGGACACCGCCGGCCCCGCCGTCCGGCGCTATCTGGAAATCGAGGGGAAGTATAGGGGTTATATAAAGAAGCAGTCCATGGACATGGCCTCCTATCGCAGGGACCAAAGCGTGCGCCTGCCCGAAGATGCGGATTATAGGGCGCTTGGCGGGCTTACGAACGAGATCGTGCAAAAGCTGGAAAGGCACAGGCCGGCAAGCCTGGCGGCGGCGGCGCGCATTCCGGGCATGACTCCGGCGGCGCTGGCGCTGCTTTTGAGGCTGGCCAAGAAATAGGCTTGCATTTTGCGCGGGCGGGCTGTATCATGGCCAAAGCCGGCTCGGGGGCGTAGCTCATTTGGTAGAGCGCTACAATGGCATTGTAGAGGTAGTGGGTTCGATCCCCATCGCCTCCACCAAGCCCGGCGGATCCGAATGAACATGAAAAAATAGGTCTGTTTTTATGTCTGTTCCGACAAGTTCCAAGATATGCGGCGACGCCTTGCCGCGCATGACCCTTTCCGGCCGCTTGGCCAGGGCGGTGTGGAGAGTATGTTGCGACACCCTGCCGCGCATGGCCCTTTCTATCTGCCCGTCCAAGAGGATATGGAGGGGCCGCGCGGCATATTCCTTGAAAACTGAACATTCCTTGAAAATGGAACGGTCCTTGAAAACGGAGCGGTCCTTGAAAACGGCAAGGTCGAAAACGAAAAAGGCCGCGCCATGAAGATGCGGGGCAAAACCTTGATCGTGCTGGCAAGCCTGTGGTTCGCGTTCCCGCTGAACGCGGCGTTCTGGCGCCAGGTGGCCGTGAATATAGAAATAACTAATTGGCAGATGGCGGCCGTGGCGTTTACGGCGCCGATTCTGATGTTCGCGCTCGAATACCTGTTCCTAAGCGTCGTCCTGATAGGCGGGATGGCGCGGCCGCTGCTTGCCGTGCTGCTGGTGGCGTCAAGCTATGCCGGATTCATGAGCTTCGCCTATGGCGCGCGCATAGACGCCGATATGATAAGGAATGTGTTCGAGACCACCCCGCGCGAGGCGGCCGACCTTGTGACGCCGGGGCTTGTCGTGGCGCTGGTGTTGGGCGGGGTGCTGCCCGCGGTCCTGGCCTGTGCGGCAAGGATAGGTTTCCTCCCGTTCGCGGCCGAGGCAAGGCGCCGGTTGAAGGGGTGCCTGCTCGCCGTGATGTGCATAGTCCTTGTCGCCGCCGTCTCGTTCAAGGGATATAGCGCGTTCGGCCGGAACAACCAAGGCCTGGAAAAGCTGATAACCCCGTTCAATTATATATACGGGGCGGCAAGGTATGCCAAAGCCCTGTCGATGGCCCGGAGGCAGTTCCGCCGGTTGGACCCCGATGCAGTGTGGCCCGGGGTCGGTTCCCCCGGACGGGCCAAGGGGCCGGAACGCGCCGCGGATCCGGACTCGTATCCGGTGTTCGTGTTCATAGTGGGCGAGACGACCCGGGCGGCGAATTTCGGCCTGAACGGCTATGCAAGGGATACGACCCCCCTGCTGGGAAAAGCGGATGTGGCGTATTTCGCCGACACGCAAAGCTGCGGCACGGCGACGGCGACCTCTGTTCCGTGCATGTTCTCCGACAGGCCGAGGAAGGGCTTCGATGTCGACTCGGCGCGCTATGGCGAGAATCTGCTTGACCTGTTGAAACAGGTCGGGTTCAAGGTGGTCTGGCTTGAAAACGACGACGGATGCAAGGGCGTGTGCGACAGGGCGTCCAAGGCGGAAAATATGGTGGAGCTCGGCGGGCGGCATTGCTTCGGCTCGTATTGCCATGACGAAGCGCTTTTGGATCGGCTGGACCATTATTTGAATGAGGAAAGGACAAGCCCGCTGATTCTGGTGATGCACGCTATGGGCAGCCATGGCCCCACATATTACCGGCGCTATCCGTCCGGTTTCGATAGGTTCAAGCCCGCATGCGATACATCCGATATCCAGAATTGCGCGAAAGACGCCATAGTCAACACCTATGACAATACGATATTGTATGCCGATTATATAATAAGCGGGACGATTTCCCGTATAGCAAGCCTCTCCGCCCCGGCGGCCGTCCTGTATGCAAGCGACCACGGGGAAAGCCTTGGCGAAAACGGGATATACCTGCACGGCCTGCCCTATGCCATAGCGCCCGATTTTCAAACCAGGGTCCCGATGCTGCTGTGGCTTTCCCAAGGGATGAAGGCCGGCCTCGATTGGAATTGCGTCAAGGCAAGGTCGAGCCTTTCGCACGATAATATATTCCATTCCGTGCTTGGGTTGCTCGGGGTGGGGACGAAAGTCTATGACTCCTCGCTGGACCTGGCCGCGCCCTGCCGCAAAGGATGAAATCCGAAAAATCCTCGTCGGCCATCATAGCCTTCGGACGCGGCCTTGAAACATGGCCGCCGCAATCGCCCTAGCCGCCCGGACCATGCCGCCCCTCTTCCGCCCAAGGCGAAGCACCCCCCCCCTGGCGGCCGGAGAGCAAGGGGGGATCGCCCAAGGCTAAAAAGCTATTCTTCCTCTGTGGATACGCCTTTTATGGAATCCTCGTCGCCTTGAAATTCGTTGAGGAAAATCTCGGCGTCGCCGGCCGATATTTCGTCCGGATCGATGGATGCTTCGGCGTCGTCTATCCTGGACAAAGGCTCTTCGTCGGACGGCTCTTTTTTGGTAAGGGCGGCGCGTCGGCGCATGGCCTCTATTTCGTCAAGGGGCGATATAGCCCGCTTGCACTTGGGACAGAAAACCTCCGCCTTGTTCATGTCATAGAATATGGCATGGCAATCCGGGCAAATATGCTTTTTTCCACGCAAGTCCATAAAAACCTCCTAACGCGGGACAGGACGCAAATATAATAACGCGAAAACGCCGCTGTCAAGAACAAATTGGCCGGAGTGGGGCGTTTTCGCCGCGCGCTACCAGTTTTTGCATCTGCTTTGGATTTTCCTGTATTCCTCGTCCGTGTCAAGCTTGGCGTTTTCGTCGTCAAGCTCTTTTTTGATGCGGTCGGTGAGCATGGCTATGCGGTCGTTGTTCCGGACAAAGTCGCCAAGGGTCTTGTTCGCGCGCTCCCTCTCGTGCTCGAAGGCGAACAAGGGCCGCATGTTCAGCGCCGCTATGCGCAGCTCGTCCTCCAATAGCCTGCCGTATCGCCTCAGGACGCGGGAAAAAATCTCCGCGTGCTGGCTTTCGTGGTCTAAGATGGCCTTGTATTCGCAGGACGAAGGCTTGTATTTGTCCAGTATGAATATGCGTATGCTGCGGTATCCGATGGCGAAGTCGACATGGGAAAGCCTCAGGCAGTATCCGTCGTCCCCGCCCAAAGCCTCGACTTTGGCGTCGTAGTATATAGAGAACTCGGCGTCCGTGCGGCCGCGCTCTCTTTCGCGCAGGGATCCGGTCTGGCGCACGATGGGGGCCGGGTCAAGGACTTCCGCCGAAACGGCCGGCTCGGCGGCAAGGTTCGAACAGT
>JAIRTB010000071.1 GCA_031255155.1 Rickettsiales bacterium | reverse complement strand
CGAGGTATTGGGCCTTGACACATCGACCCAGCTTGGCAACGGCGGGCTAGGGCGCCTCGCGGCGTGCTTTTTCGATTCCATAGCGGCGAAAAAGCTTCCCGTTTTCGGATACGGCCTGTTCTATCGATGCGGGATATACAAGCAGGAGATCATCGGCGGGAAGCAATCGGAGGCGCCCGATTTTTGGTGGCGGGACGACAACCTCGGCGTAATCAAGCGCGACGATATCGGCTATATAATCCCTTTCGGGGGAAGCGTCCGGCCCGGGCGCAGGATCGAATCCATGCGCTGGGAATACGCCGAGGAAGTCCGCGTCAAGGCCCGCGACATAGCCGTCGCCGGCTATGGCACGGCCCGGGCGGCCTGCGTGCGCCTATGGGACGCCGAGCGCAAGGACAAATCCCCGCCCGGCGTGTTCAAGAAGATAACCAACATAACCGACTTTCTTTACCCTCCGGACGACACGGACGAGGGCAGGCGGCTTAGGCTGCGCCAGGAATGGGTTCTTGTCGCGGCGTCGGTCGCGGATATCTTCGAGCGTTTCCGACGCTCCCGCATGCCGGTGTCGCGGATAGAAAAGCTTGTGAAAATACAGCTGAACGACACCCATCCCACCCTTGCCATACCCGAGGCCATACGCGTCCTGATGCAGGACTATCGCATGCCCTACGAGGAGGCTTTCGCCAAGACGGGCGAGATGTGCGCATACACGAACCACACCCTTATGGCGGAGGCTTTGGAAAAGATCGACATCGGCCTTATGCGGAGCGAGCTGCCCTATCACCTTGCCATTATCGAGCGGATAAACGAAGACTTCATGCGCATGGCGCGGCGGCGCGTGCCCGCGGGAAAGCTTGCCGGAATAGAGATCGTGAACCACGGGAAAGGATTCGTGAACAGCGGGAACCTGTGCATATCCTCGTGCCACAAGGTGAACGGCGTGGCCAAGCTGCACAGCGACCTTCTGCGCAAAAAGGAATTCAGGACTTTCGCGCGGCTGTTCCCCAAGAAATTCATAAACGAGACGAACGGCATATCCCAGAGGAGGTGGCTGTTGGAGGCGAACCCCCGCCTGAGCTCGCTTGTCACCTCGGCGATCGGGGACGGGTGGACGCGCGACCTCGGCCAGCTGAAACGCCTTATGAAATTCAAAAGGGACGGGGGTTTCCTCACGGCCCTGCTCGACATGAAATACGAGAACAAGGCCGCGCTGTTCTCGACCCTGCGCGACGAACTCGGCCTGCGCCTGAACCCCAGATTCATGCTTGACGCGCAGATCAAGCGGATACACGAATACAAGCGCCAGTTCCTTAACATCCTGCAAGCCATACACCGATACAACCGCATCATCGACGGGCGCGCGGACGGGCTGGAACCCCGCGTCGTCCTGTTCGCGGGAAAGGCTCCGCCCACTTATGCCGTCGCAAAGGACATAGTATCGCTTATCAACGGCGCGGCGGCGAAAATCAACGGAGATCCGCGCTGCGACGGCCTGCTTAAAATCGTATTCGTCCCCAACTATAACGTGGACAAGGCCGAGGGCATCATCCGCGCAGCCGAGCTTTCACAGCAGATCTCGACCGCGGGCATGGAGGCAAGCGGCACGGGCAACATGAAGCTCGCCTTGAACGGAGCCCTTACCATAGGGACTTTGGACGGCGCGAACATCGAGATAAAAAACGCCGTCGGCGGGGCGAACGCCTTTATATTCGGCCTTACCGCCGCAAAGGTCTACCGTCTCAAAGAGCGCGGATACGACGCCCAGAAAAAGTATGAATCCTTGCCCGAATTACAGCGCATAATCCGCCAGATAGAGACCGGATTCTTTGGCCGCGACACGCACGATACACTGCTGGACGCCTTCTTTTCCCAGAACGACCGATACATGATCCTGGCCGATTTCGAGGACTATCTGCGCGCCCAGGCCGAGGCGGACGCGCTTTACAAAAACCCCGTCGCCTGGGCCGGAAAGATGCTTGCCAACATAGCTCACTGCGGCTTTTTTTCCAGCGACCGCGCCATCGACGGGTATGCCCGCGACATTTGGAACATACGGGAAACCGCCGAATGAAGGCCGACACCATCTATGCCCTTTCAAGCGCTCCGGGCAAGGCGGGCGTGGCCGTTTTCCGCATAAGCGGGCCCGAGTCCGGGGAAATGCTCGTCCGGCTGACGCGGCGGAAAAAGCTTTCGCCGAACCGTCTGGAATTTGCCCGGATATTCGCGGCGGACGGCCTTGTATTGGACGAGGGCATGCGCGTGTTCTTCAAGGCTCCGCATTCCTATACCGGCGAGGATTCGGCCGAGATACACACCCACGGCGGCATAGCCGTGACGGGCGCCATGTACGAGGCTTTGCGCGACGCGGGCGGCCGCCTGGCCCGCCCCGGCGAGTTCACCAGGCGCGCGTTCGAGAACGGCAAGCTGGACCTTTCACGCGTGCGCGCGGCGGCGGACCTTATCGACGCGGAAACCGAAAGCCAGCGCATCGCCGCCCTGCGCAACCTTGACGGCGAGGCGGCGCGGCTTTATAAAAAGTGGAGGGAGGAGCTGCTTGAAGCGCTTGCTTTTTGCGAGGCGTCGATCGATTTTTCCGAGGACGAGCTGCCCCTTGACATAGACGGGGCCGTGCGCGCGCGCCTTTGCCCCCTGCTTGGCGAAATGAGGGCCCACATAGCCACGGCGGCCGTCGCCCGCAGGATTGGAGAGGGCGTGAAAATCGCCATTTTCGGCCGGCCGAATGTCGGGAAATCGTCGCTGTTCAACCGCATAACCGGCTCGGCGAAGGCTTTGGTCTCGTCTGTCCCGGGCACGACGCGCGATGTGTTGGAGGCGGTCTTGGACATCGGCGGGGCCAAGGCGGTCCTTTCGGACACCGCCGGAATCCGCGACCGCGCAAGCGGCAAAATCGAAAAAGAGGGGATAAGGCGCGCCGTCGCCGCGGCGAAAAAGGCGGACATCAAGATATTCGTCGCGGACAGCGCGGCCGAGATATCGCGGCGGCGCGCGGACCCGGACATCGCGGGCGCGATGATAGTCCTCAACAAATCGGACCGGCGCGGGGCGGGGAATATTCCCGACGGGGCGTTCGCCCTTTCGGCCAAGACGGGCGCGGGCTTTTTGCAATTCATGCGGGCTTTGGGAGAGAGGGCGAGAGCCCTGGCCGAAGCTCCGCGCGACACGGCCATGGCGGATTTCCGCGCCAGGACAAGGCTTGCCAGCGCGGCGCGGCATGTCGCGGA
>JAIRTB010000021.1 GCA_031255155.1 Rickettsiales bacterium | reverse complement strand
CGGGCGCGGAAGCGCTTTCGCCTGGCGCGGCGGGCGGCGGCTTTCCATCCGCCTGAGCCAAGACGGTTTCCTTGGCCGCGACAACGGATTCGTCAAGGATCAAATCGTCCAGATCGATCATCACTACATCCTGCCGAGGGGGCGGAGCCTTGAACGCCGCGCGGGACAACGGGGCCAACGCCAAGACCACAAGCACAACGAAATGCGCGCAAGAGGAAACGATAAGCCCGTCTTTGAGATACGGACTCATCATGCCGACGCGCGCGCGGATATAGGTGCCGAATCTTTTCATTATCTTTTCATTTGCCCACAGGCTCGGTTTTTAGGCCGACGCGCCTGAACCCTATGGATTTAAGCTCGGACATCACACCGACTATGCCGCCATAGCTGGATTTCGCGTCGCCCGAGATTATCACGCCCACGGAAGGATTTTCCCGCAGCAGAGCGGAAAGTCGTTTTTTAAGCGCGGCCCGCGGCACCCCCTCCCTGCCTATGAACACACGGCCCGACCTGTCTATCGATATGTTTATCGCCTTTTCATCACCCGCAAGGGCCGCCCTGCCCCCTTTGGGAAGCTCGACATCCATGCCGGTGGTCAACAAAGGCGCGCTCATCATGAACACCGCCAGCAAAAGCGACATGATATCCACCATCGAGGTCATATTGACATCGGGGCGCGCCTGGCGATTCCTAAGGTTCCCGAACATCATGCGTTCATCGTCTCGTCTATCTGGCGGCTTGCTATGGCGGTAAATTCGCCCGTAAAGCTTTCCAGCTTCAACGCATAGCGGCCAAGCTCGCCCCAGATTTTATTATATCCTATCACCGCGGGGATCGCCACGATAAGGCCCAGCGCCGTCGTAGCCAAGGCGTCCGCCACGCCCGGGGCCAGAACGCCTATCGAGCTGTTCCCCGTGCGGCCGATGGCGCCGAACGCCTCCATTATGCCCCACACCGTGCCGAACAGGCCCAAAAGCGGGCTTGTCGTGCCTATAAGAGAAAGCCAGTCGATGCGCTCTTCCAGCCTGGCCATCTCGCGCTCGGACGTTATGGCCATCACGCGGTCGATGCGCTCGGAAAGGGCTATGCTTTTCGCGCCGCCAGCCTTGCCGCCGCGCAAAAGGCCGCTCGACTTCTTCCACTCCTTCATCGCGGCGACGAACACCGCGGCCATGGGGTCAAGCGTCTTGTTCTTTACCCCAGCGAACAGGTCGTCCAAGCTGCCCCCGCTCCAAAACTGGCGCTCGAAAATCGCGCTGGCAAGCTTTATCCTTTTCAAGACAAGCGATTTTTCGACGATTATAGTCCAGCTTGCCACGCTGCCCGCGACAAGAATGACCGAAAGAAGCCTTATCACCACATCGCTTTGCGTGAACAGGTTCAATATTGAAAATGTCGTATCCATCTCTACTCCTTGGCATGCATATAATCACAGTTTTTCATTATATCCCCTTCGTCCGGAAAAGGCAACGCAAAATCTGGCGGAGCCTATATAGCGGACGGCTTGGCGCAAAGAATCCGGCTTATCGCAAAGCACGGCGGCGATATAAGGCTCGACGGAGCGGCGGCTTGGTATCCCGGCGGCTTGGTATCCCGGCGGCTTGGCATCCCGGCAGCTTGGCGGCGGCAACGGAGATTGGCCAGGCAGCGCGGAGGCGGAGCTTTTGCCCTGTCCCGGAGGCCGGGCCTTGTTTCACGGCCTTTTTACCTTACTATCGGCTCGTATTCCCCGGCGGCATAGCGGCGCGCCATTTCGTCCAACGGAACTGGCTTTATCTGGCCCGCGTGTCCGGCGGCGCCGAACTCGACATAACGCTGTTCGCACACATTTTGCATATTGTCCATGGCGGGCTTTAAGAATTTCCTTGGGTCGAACTCGGCCGGCATGGTCGAAAAAACCTTGCGGATCGCGGCGGTCATGGCAAGGCGCAAGTCGGTGTCGACATTGACTTTGCGGACGCCGAACCTGATCCCCCTTTGGATTTCTTCGACCGGCACGCCATAGGTTTCGGGGATATCGCCGCCATAGCGGTTGATCTCTTCCAGCAAGTCCTGGGGCACGGACGAGCTGCCGTGCATGACAAGCGCCGTGTTCGGAAGCTTGTCGTGGATTTTTTTCACTATGTCGACGGCAAGGATTTCCCCGTCGGGCCGCCGGGTGAACTTGTACGCGCCGTGGCTGGTCCCTATGGCTATGGCAAGGGCGTCAAGCCCCGTCGCGGCCACGAACCGCGCGGCCTCGTCCGGGTCGGTAACAAGGCGGCTTTTTTCCACGCGGCCGGACGCTCCGAAGCCATCCTCTTTTTCTCCGCGGCCGGTTTCAAGGCTGCCTATGACGCCGATCTCGCCCTCGACCGACACGCCCGCGGGGTGGGCGAAGCCGACCACCTCGGACGTGACGCCGACATTGTATTCGAACGAGCTGGGCCTTGATTCCAAGTCAAGGCTGCCGTCCATCATGACGCTTGTAAACCCATTCTCGACAGCGCTTTCGCACACCGCGGGCGTCGGGCCGTGATCCTGGTGCAGGCATATCGGCAGCGAAGGATACATATCCACCGCCGCCTGCATAAGCCGCCGCAGGACCTTGTCATTCGCATAGGCCCGCGCGCCTTTGGACGCCTGGATTATAACGGGGCTCCGCGTGCGGTCGGCGGCGCCAAGCACCGCAAGCATCTGCTCCATATTATTTATATTGAACGCGGGAATCGCGTAATCCCGCTCGGCCGCGTGGTCAAGAAGCTGCCTTAGAGAAACCATTGCCATTTTTCGTTTTCCTTTCCTTTTTTTATTTCACACCACGAACTTATACATTTTTTTTATTTCGCCCTTACTTTATTTCATACCACGGCTTTACACCGTTATTCCGATTTCGTTCAAGATAACCTGAATCTCGTTCTTGGCGGCTATGTGGGACACCGTTATCTCCTCGGTCCCAAGCTTCATCAGGTCCAATATGGTAAGGCCTTTCATGAACATCTCGCGATACACCACCCTCTCGCCCATGCCGCTTATATACCGAAAGCCCATGGATTCCGACAGGCGGCGCAATATTACATCGACCTCGCGCTTGTTTTTCGCGTCTATGTGCGATATGCGGTTCCTCAGCACGAACCAAGCCAAAGGAGGCTCGCCCTTTCGCAGGCGCTGGCGATCGACATCCATCACGTTCGCGGCATATTGCGACGGGGCGTCCGGATTATCCGCCCGGACGTCAAGCGCCGCTATGACATCCAGGTCGACAAGCGAATCATTTACCGGAGTTATCAATATGTCGGCGTTCCTATGCCCAGTATCGCTTAGGTGATTGAATGTCCCAGGCGTGTCGACAACCACTATGTCATAGCGGCTTTTAAGCTCTTTTATCTCGCGTTCAAGCTCCATTGCGTCCTCGTCCGCGCTGCGGCGCGTGGAAAGGGGCGACGGCGTCACCACCATATGTTCGGGCACGGGCAGGGAAAGCCCTTTTCC
>JAIRTB010000049.1 GCA_031255155.1 Rickettsiales bacterium | reverse complement strand
CCGCCGCCGCGCCCGAACCCGCGCAGGACGAACCCCTTTCGTCCGAACCTCGACCGGCCGAGCCGCGGGAAGCAGAGCCTTTGGCACGGGACGGATACCTGCGCATCGGGGTGCTTTTGCCCATGGCCGAGCCTATCGCGAAAGATTTGAGGAACGCGGCCGAGCTTGCCCTGTTCAACATGAAATCCGACCGCGTAGCATTGCAATTCTATGACTCGAAGGGCACATTCGAGGGCGGGCGCGAGGCGGCACGGCGCGCGGGCGCGGACGACGCGGACATAATCGTGGGACCTTTGTTCAAAGACGAGGTAGACGGCGCCCGGCGCGAAGCCTCCGTCCCCATATTATCTTTCACGACCGACCCGTCCGTGCTTGGCCCGGGCGTATTCTCCCTGGGCTTCTCCCCCGCCGAGCAGACCGCCGAAATAGCACGATACGCCGCAAGCAGGGGGCTCGCAAGACACGCCCTGATCACTCCCGACAGCCCCAGCGGCCAGATGGTGCGCCGGGCGTTCAAGTCCGCCGCGAAAGGCTCGATCGAAAAGGACGAGTCCTATTCCCGCGACACGATAGCCTCGGTCCTGCGCTCCGCCGCCAACTGGGACGAAAGGGAAAAGGAGCACAAGGACGCGGCCGAATCCGCGGACGCGCGTTTCGCCTTGCTCCAAGCCCGCATGGAAAGCGCGGACTATGACGGCTCGGACGACGCGGAAATGGCCGAGCTTGAAACGCTGCGGGCCGAATTGAAGAAAAAGCGCACGCTCTCCCCTCCGCCGTTCGATTCGGTATTCGTATTCGGCGACGACATGAGCGATGTCGTCATGCTGGCCTCGACCCTGCTGTATTACGATGTCCGGCCCGACCAGGTAAAGTTCCTCGGCACATCTCAGCTGGACAATGAAAAAGCCTTTGCCGAAAGGGCCCTGAAAGGCGCGTGGTTCCCGACGGCGGGCGCGGATTACGGGGAAAAATTCGCCGCCGCGTTCGAGAAATACTTCGGACGCCGCCCGGCCAAGATGGCCTCGCTAGCCTACGACGCCGTGGCGCTTGCCGCCAACCTGCCAAGCCCGTCTTCGCGCGATATTGAAAACCCGAACGGATTCATGGGCGTGGGCGGCGTGTTCCGATTCCGGCGGGACGGCACGGCCGAGCACAGCATGAGGATAATGGAGATTTCCGGCGGGCGCCAGGGCGCCAGGGTCGCCTCGCCCGCGGCGCAAAGGTTCGAGGACTAGCTATTTTCTATTTTGGCTTGATTTCGCCGAGGCGGGGGTTATAATGCGCAAAGCTGCCTCTGTAGCATGAAGGTCGTGCAAGGCTTTTGTAAAGCTTGGGTGTTAGTTCGATTCTGACCAGAGGCACCAAAAGAGGCCGCGGAAAGGTGGCAGAGTGGTCGAATGCACACGCTTGGAAAGCGTGCGTAGGGCAACCTACCGCGGGTTCGAATCCCGCCCTTTCCGCCAGTTTATACGGTCAGGTTGAAATTGGCTTCCAGGACAAGGCGGCTCTGACTTTCGGCGAGTTCGAAACCGAGATTTTGGGAAAGTGCCGATTTTAAGCCGGTTTCGAATCGTAAAAGGAAGGCCTTATGAAAAAAATACCTTTGCTTTTGTTATGTTTCGCCATGTCGGGCTGTTATGGAAGAAAGGCGCATGCGGATTGCCGGGATTGCGAAATATGTTCTTTACAAAAGAAGGTGTCGCAGGAATGGATTGATAGTTGCGCGACTAGCGAAAGATGTTATTGGGACGGGCGCAAATTATTTGAAAATGGCGAAACAGAAAAAGCGATGCTTTATTTCAAACAATCTATCCGCCTTGGCTCTGTTCCGCAGTTCGATCCCCGTCGCGATGTCTTGGTGCGGGCGGACAATATGAGCGAAGCCGCGCTATCCATGCATTGCCACTCTTTTATGAAGACGGAAGATTATTACGGAGCCCTTGGTTGCTGGCTTTTATTAGCGCAGGATGGAACAGGGGTTTATATAAGCGAAATTATAGAAAAACTTGGAATATCCCAAAGTGATTATTACAATAACAAGGAAGTGAAAGATGCCCAAGATAAGTTTGTCTTGGAACTTTGGGGAAAGTAACCTACCGTCGACAATTCTCCAATTTATTCTTGAATTCCCTTATCTTCTTGACTAAGTTTATGAAATCGGGGGTGTGATTGGTTCGAAAATCGCGCAGTCCCTTCCGCCAGTATTTCCGAGTATATATCGATAGCCAATAGTCGGTTTGAGGGCGGCTGATTGCCGTCGCGCGCGAGGCACGAACCGCCGATACAAAAAACTATCCGCAGGCGCGGATAGTTTTTTGGGTTGGATGTGGCGGTATTTATATCTTGTAGGTTTTCGACCCCTCCGCAAAACTGAAAGTATCGACTTCCTTAACATCAATATAAAACAGCTTGAAGACCGGATTGCCGGGCGTGTTGTAAATCCCTTTGATGGACGGGTTCTCATCAAGGGCACGGGTTTTGAGCGCGATATCGTCAACAAAAACCGCCGGGCCGCTCACCGATAACACAGGATTGAAATCCGCCGGGTGAGTGCAGAAGGACACATTCGGCTTATCGGCTATCTGTTTATAGACCGGCTTTTCACTACCGGTGCAGAAATAAACCTTGTTTCCGTCCGCGAACAAAAACTGGAACACCCGCGTCCCCACGCCTTCGCTTTTTCGCGTCGCAAGAATTCCGACAGGGTTCGCTTTCAAAACCGCCACATAATCGAACATTATTTTCTCCTTTGTTTTCGGCTTGGATTGACTTTTTTAAGCCTTGGAGTATAATACGGAATAATAATCCCAAAGTAAAGAATTTATACCATGAAAATCTTGCTGCCGGCATCTTTTTTATCCCTTGCCTCCACCCCGGCATTTGCTAATGCAATGTTTTCCATCGAAATGTTTTATGCCGGTTTTTTGATTGACCGTTGGCATGAAGGCCTGGCCTTTATAGGTTATGCCATTATTTTCGAGGCTATGGTCATTCGTTTTGCCTTTAAACAACCAACAAAAAGGGCGTTGAAACTTTCTTTATGGGCAAACCTTATAAGTTCCATACCGGGATTACTCGTGCTGATTCTTGGCGGACTGCCTTTTATGTTTATGTATATGTTCGTATCCGCTTCAATTCCCGCCGGCACCTCATATTTTATGTTAAGCGGAAAGGATCTTATTGGAATAACATATTTCTTTATCGGCATATTTACCATTCCTTTTTTCAACACTTTAATGGAGCTTTTTGCCATCAAGCGTTTTACCCAAAAAGAGGAGAAAAACAGAATAGAATTTACCTGGCGCAACTTTGGTATTTTATATCTCGCCCATCTTTGCACATCCACCCCGCTTTTGATAAGAACGATTTGGAAATACATACTTAGCCAGCCATAGACTGACACTGTGTGAATCCGACATATAATTTTGCCGATAAAAAACAAACCCGGCGTGCCTTGACGGCCGAGATCGCCAGCGACCCCATGGGCGCGAATGTGTCCGACACCTATATCATGCTGAAAGACCTAGGCAGGGGCGTCGACGCCGACAGGCTTGCCGAAGACATGCTGGCGCGGCTTAAAAACGAAACGCCGGGCATGAGCTATCTTGCCAGCCAGCCGATACAAATGCGCTTCAACGAACTTTTGGAGGGATCGCGCGCCGACTTGACGGTCAAGATATTCGGACCCGACCTGGACATCCTGGCCAAGCTTGGCGAACAAGCGGAAGCCCTGCTAAGGCCGATTTCCCCGGAATCCGATGTCGAACTCGACCGCGCCGAGGGCTTTCCGGTATTGGCGATAGAGCCGGACGCGCGCGAACTGGAAAGACACGGGATAAGCAGGGCCGCCGTGTTGGAGCAGACGGCGGCGGCGCTTGCCGGCGAACGCGCCGGATACTTCTTCGACGGGGACAGGCGCATATCCATCGTCGTCAGGCTAGCGGACGACCTACGCGCGGATTTGGATGCTATAAGGAACCTGCCGATGCCGACTTTCGCCGACGCAACGGTCCCCCTGTCCGCCATAGCAAAAATCGGATTCAAGGACGCGCACGCCTCGATAAACCGCGACGACGGCTATCGCCGCGCGACTATAATGGCGAACATACGCGGCATGGACACGGGCGCATTCGTAGAGCGCGCGCAAGAGGCGCTTGCCGGGAAATTGGAGCTGCCGGACGGATATTTCATGGAATGGGGCGGGCGGTATAAGAATTTGCAGGAGGCCAAGGCGCGCTTCGCATTGCCGATCCCGCTGACCCTCGCCATAGTGTTCGTTATGATCTACACCGCGTTCGGCAGCGTCCTGCAAACCGCCATTGTATTCATGGGAATACCTTTCGCGCTGTGCGGAGGCATAGCGGGGCTGGGGGCGGCGGGACTGCCTTTTTCAATTTCCGCGGCGGCGGGGTTCATAGCGCTTATGGGCATAGCCGTCCTGAACAGCATAATCCTCGTCAACGGGTTCAATTCCACCGGAGGCGCGCTGAAGGACAGGGTTGTCGGCGGTTCCGTATCGCGCCGTAGGGCGGTGATGATGACCGCCACGACGGACATCCTCGGCTTTATCCCGATGGCGGTTTCAACGGGCATAGGCGCGGAAGTGCAAAGGCCGCTGGCCGTCGCGATCATCGGCGGAATAACCACGTCGACCCTGCTTACGCTCGTCGTCCTGCCCGCC
>JAIRTB010000026.1 GCA_031255155.1 Rickettsiales bacterium | reverse complement strand
TATAGGCCGTATGACAGAGGGATGAAGTTATGGCGGAGCTGAACGAGATTGATTCTGCGGTAGCGGAGAGATTCAAGAAATACATAGGCAATATCGAGCTTTTTGCCATCGAGATGCTGGACGCTGTGGTATGCTTCTTGGACTCGAAATGCCCGAAGTTCTTGCCCTCGTTTATTTCGGTTTCTATCTTGGCCGCCCACTCCTTAGCCTTGGTCAGCGAGACAAAGGTAGCAGACTGGGCGGGAGCGCCTTTTATGCGGACTTTGACCCTGTAGGTGGTCTTGCCTTCCTTGGATTTCCTCTTTTCTATGTTTGCCATGAAACACCTTTGTTTTTGGTTGTAATCTATTATATCACAGGTGTATTTTTATTGCAATAAGTTTTACAAGCTGGCAATCTATATCAATAAAACCTAGGAAACACCTAGTAAAAATTAATAGCATTTTATAGCGTGGGGCAGTTATGGGGCAATCAGTATCAAAAATTGCAGTATTTCAGCCGTTTTTCAAGCTATCAAGAGTTATCAAATTAGATAGGTTTTTATCAAAATTGCCCCACCAATGCCCCATAGAGGGCAAAATATTATCAGAATAAGGCTTATTTATCTAGTAGAATCAAATAGATATGCGAAATTTGTAAAATAGCTTGGAAGGCTTGCGTTTTACCGCTAAACTACAGCCGCATCGTTTGGAATTTTACATTTTTATCGCGGCATTGCAAGTTTTATTTCCGGCCATCGAAAAAAAAACGGATGCCGCAAGGCGAGGGTTTTCGCAAAGGATTCGTCTTTCGCGCGGGGCGGGTTTACCTTGAATAGAACTCGACCACGAGGCCGGGCTCCATTTTTACAGGATACGGGACCTCGGCAAGAGCGGGCACGCGCACGAACACAACCTCGAATTTCCGGGATCCGGCGGACAGGTAATCGGGCATTTCGCCGATCTTGTTATTCTGGGCCTGGACCACCACGGGCAAGTTATGGACCTTGTCGGCAAGGCCTATCGTATCGCCGGGCTTGACCTGACAGCTTCCTATATTCACGCGGCGGCCATTCAACAGGACATGGCCATGGCTTACCATCTGGCGCGCGGCGAAGACGCTTGGCACGAAGCCCGCCCTATACACCACCGCGTCGAGGCGGCTTTCCAGCTGGGCTATCAGCTCTTCGGAAGTGTCGCCGCGGCGGCGCATGGCCTCTTCGTAATAGAATCGGAATTTCTTTTCCCCTATATTCCCGTAATAGCCGCGCAGGATTTGCTTGGCGGCAAGCTGGCGCCCGTATTCGGTCTGCTTGACCCGCGCGGTAGGCCCGTGCTGGCCCGGCTTGTATTTCCTTTTATTCACGGGGGATTTCGGCTTGGCCCACAGGTTGACGCCATAACGCCGCGCTATCTTCTGCTTGGCCTTCGATCTTTGAGACATCTATCTTTTTCCTTTATTTTACAAAGGGCCGCGGCCCCCAGGTTGCGCCGACATAAATAGAGGCTTATCACGGAAAGGCTCCGCCAATCGACTCTGGACGACGGGGGATATGCTATATTTCCGTATCGCTTTTGTCAAGAGTTTTTATCGTTGACATATTATATATATTTGTATATCGTTTAACAAAACAAAAGATATCGAAATGCAACAGATACAGCGCATGAATATAGAAGTCAGGGTTCGCGACGAAGACGACGAGGCGGGATACAAGGGCTGGCATAAGCAGACAGCGCATTTTTCGTGTAACGGAAATATAAGCAAAGACGAGACAGATCGGTCTGAAACCAAGGAATTTTGGGATATTTGCAGCCATAGGGAATCCTGTCCCCTCCTTGAAGTTCCGGCTGATTACGCGAATGCGAACGATTGCGCGGAAGTGAAATCATTCAAGAGAGTTTATGGAGTCGAGGATAAGGACATACGGCAAGCCGCAAAGGATAATGCGATTTTCGCCGTTTTGACACAAAGGGTATTCGCCAGTTGACCCCGGGCGCAAAAAACCGCGGCGAAAAGCGATGCAAATAAAGACTTAAAGCCTATCCGATCATGCGATTTTCGATTTTCGGCCTAGACGACTATCTGGCGCAGGATCGTATCGTTGCCTATATAATCCATAAATTCCTTGAACATCGGGCATTTCCGCGCGTTCACGCAATCGACGCATTTCGCGTAATCCCTTGGCTTGGAGGCTATGCGCGAGAAGTCGACGCTGTGCTTTTCGCTGGACACATCCATCTTGCCGCCGCGCTCGCGCACGAAGCCGAACAGAAAGTCGACCATGGGATTGGCCTTGTCATAGCTGTTCAGGACGATGCTTTTCACATTCTCGCGAGAGATCCATTTATCGCCTATTTTCCGGAAGCCTTGGACGCAAAACTCCCGCTCGGGCCCCTTTATCGTTATATACAGATTCTTGGCGCGCGGGAGCCTTGACAGGGCCATTTTCGCTATGTCGATCTTTACCTCCCTATAATTTTTACGATAGCCGCCGGGCTTGCCCAAAGGCGGGACCACAAGGTTGAAGTGCGACGGAAACCTTGGCATCCTGACATTTTTCGCGGTTATGCCTATGCGCAGGCCGTCCGCCGGACGCTCGGGCAGGAGGGTCGTCACGCGGCCGGGGCCCTTCACCCGCCAGACAGAGTCCCCTTCGGGCGCGGCGTTTTCCATGCGCGCGCCGTCGGGCAGGCCCTCTATCTCGAACACGACCGAGGGCGACGGGGGAAAGCTTTCAAGCGAGATTTCAAGGCGCCTGTCCGCCAGCCTGCGGCTTGCCGAGACGAACGGGCCCATATAGATTTTCGTGCCGACGAAGTGCGCGTCGGAGACTATTTCATCCCTATTCGCAGGCTTGACCATGACCAAGAACTGGAACACGGGCTCGTCGCCGGGGTATAGGATTTTCGCCCGCCCTATGTCGGACCGATCGACGCGATAGATCCTGCCGCCGTATACCCTGCCACGGTCAAGCGATATTTTCGGATTCGGAAAGTATATATACACCGCGCCCAGGGACGCGTCTTTCAACGCGGAAGGCATGCTTATCGCAAGCGGAGTCTCGTTCATTCATCCCCCCTTATACCACGCAGATTATAGACGCGCGCGGGGGTTTCGCAATAGGCGGATAAACCTAGGCCTTGCTTCCCAAAATCTCCATCTCGTATTCAAGCGTTATCCCGAACAGGGCGCGTATCTTTTCGCGCGCAAGCCCGGCCAGGCCCTCTATGTCCGCGGCGCTCGCCCCGTCGCCCGCTATGATGAAGTTGGCGTGCTTTTCGCTTATGCGCGCGCCGCCGACGGACGCGCCTTGGAGGCCGGCGTCCCTTATCAGCTCCCACGCCTTTTTATCCTTTGGATTCTTGAACACCGATCCGGCGGTGCGTTCGGACGAGGGCTGGGCGGCGTCTTTTTTCGCCCTTATTTCCCGCTCCCGCGCAAGGATTTCGTCCGGGCGGCCCGCTTCGCCGCGCAGGGAGAGTTTCGTAATCACGGCGTTTTTCGGCAGGGCGCAGCGGCGGTAGGAAAAATCCAACTCTCCGGCGGCAAGCTTTTTTACCGCCCCGGTTTCGGAATCGAGCGTTTCCACGCCCGTCAAAATCTTGGAGATTTCCCCGCCCATACAGCCCGCGTTCGAGGGCACGGCTCCGCCCAGGGTGCCCGGAATGCCCGTCAAAAACTCGAACCCGCCTATATTGCTCACGCGCGCGGCGGCGGCGGCTACGGCGCTTGGCACGGCGGCTCCGGCGGTCATATCCGTCCCTTTGGCGGAAAGCTTTTCGAACTCGCCCGCAAGGCGCAGGGTGAAGCCGGGAAGAAGCCCGTCCCGTATCAGCACATTCGAGCCCAAGCCCAAGACTCTCAACGGCAAGCCGCGCGCGGCGGATATTATCTCGCGCAGGTCGTCCATATCGCGCGCG
>JAIRTB010000002.1 GCA_031255155.1 Rickettsiales bacterium | reverse complement strand
CCCAAGCCGCCGAGGTCGCGGAAGCCGCTTTGGCCGACCTTGCCGGAGCCCTCAAATCCCCCATGGTGGGCGTGGCCTATCTTAAACCCGAACCCGGCGCAAAGCCTTTCGTCGTCGAGGGCCAGAATGTCAAAAAAGGCGATGTCCTATGCCTTATCGAAGCTATGAAGACTTTCAACCCCGTAAAGGCCGAGCGCGACGCCAAAATCAAAAAAATCCTTATCAAAGAGGCCGAAACCGTCGAATACGGCCAGCCTTTGTTCGCGGTGGAATAGCCATGTTCAAAAAGGTCCTTATCGCCAACCGCGGCGAAATCGCACTTCGCGTCATCCGCGCCTGCCGCGAAATGGGCGCCCAGACCGTGGCGGTCCACTCCACCGCCGACTCGTCCGCAATGTATGTGAAAATGGCCGACGAATCCGTATGCATCGGACCGCCGCCCTCCTCGGAATCCTATCTTAACAAATCCGCCATCATCTCGGCGGCGGTGGTCACCAACGCGGACGCCGTGCATCCGGGATACGGCTTTTTGAGCGAAAACGCCGAGTTCGCGGAAATGCTCGGCCATCACGGAATCGAATTCATCGGACCTTTGCCCGACCACATCCGCCGCATGGGCGACAAGGTCGAGGCCAAGCGCACCGCGGTCCTGCTTGGCATTCCCGTCGTCCCCGGATCGGGCGGGGCTTTGGCCGACCTTGCCGACGCGGCAAAGACCGCAAAGAAAATCGGCTATCCCGTCATAATCAAGGCGGCCTCCGGCGGCGGCGGCCGCGGCATGAAAATCTGCTTCGACGAAGCCGCCCTCAAATCCCAATTCCCTATCGCGCGCGCGGAGGCAAAAAGCGCTTTCGGCGACGAGCGCGTTTACATGGAAAAATACCTTGTCAACCCAAAGCACATCGAGATCCAGGTTATCGGCGACAAGCACGGCAATGTCGTGACTTTCGGCGGGAGGGACTGTTCCATACAGCGCAAAAACCAAAAAATCATCGAGGAGGCCCCCGCCTCCATACTTTCCAAGAGAGAGTCCTCCTCTATTCAGAACATCGTGCGCAAGGCCATGGCCAAGCTTGGCTATCAAGGCGCCGGAACGATAGAATTCCTTTTCGAAAACGGCAAGTTCTATTTCATGGAGATGAACACCCGCCTGCAAGTCGAGCATCCCGTTACCGAGCAGGTTTACGGCGTAGACCTTGTGCGCGAGCAGATCCGCATCGCCGCGGGCGAAAAGCTTGGCTATGCCCAGGCCGACATCGTTCCGCGCGGGCATGCGATCGAGTGCCGCATAAACGCCGAAGATCCCGAAACTTTCACGCCTTGCCCCGGCGCGGTCAAATACTATCACGCCCCGGGCGGCCTTGGCATACGCGTGGATTCCGGCCTTTATTCCGGATACAAGATTCCCCCGACCTATGATTCCATGGTGGCCAAGCTTATCGCCCACGCCCCTTCGCGGAAGGAGGCTATCGCCAGGATATGGCACGCCCTTGGCGAGTTCGTCGTGGACGGGGTAAAGACCCTTATCCCTTTGCAGCGCGAGATATTGAAGCAGAAGGAATTTATCGACGGAACCTATCCCATACACTGGCTGGAAGACTGGCTTTCGCAGCGGCGCGCGAAGAAGAAAAAGTAGGCCCCGCGCCCGCGGCGGGTTTATTCTTTAAGCTTGTAAATATACCAAACATCTCGGCCATTGTCGAGATTCTGGCTTTCTACACTTACACCGGGGACTTTTATTCCGCCATTCACATGTATACCGTTCATATTCTGCGATACAAACGACGCGTTATCCAGGTCGATTTTTATTTGTTGCATATTGCTATCAAACCCACATTTAGCATATTCTATATGAAGAGATGTAAAAGGATCGATCCTGTAGGCCACAGGGCGATCAAATACAACATAAAAAGCAGATCCGGATAAATGGTAGTATGCATCAAATCTGTATATTCCGGGTTGCAATGTGCCCAACTTTACATTTGCCGTCCAAAATTCCAAACAGCCCGCATCACACGGATTTTTAGAGTAACAATTCGACGAGTTGTAAGCATAGGAATATCCCGGTATATTGCTTGATACACTATGACCATTCGGGGCATAATGGTCCCATCTCAATATAATGTCGAAATTTGATAATGCTTTTTCGCCTATACAGGAGGCTTCGCTTAGGGTTAGTACTTTATTCAGAGGGCAATTATGGGCGGGTTTGCAATCCCCTTCGCTTTGGGCTCCGGCACTGTCTGTTACCTTGCCATCGGGACAGGCTATCGGAGCGGCGCTTGCGTTCGGGCAATAATGGTCTTTCGGGCAGGGGGCGCATTGGTAATAGGCCGCTTGAACAGCCGCTCCCGCAAGCGCGGCGGCAAGACATATAGTTTTGTTCATTTATTCCTCCAAATAATTGGTTGGAGGTTTAGAGCTGTGCAATATGCCAGTGCAGTGTATTGGGTATTCCACTACCCTCCAACCGTGCTTGGAGTTATTATCGCAGAGGCTCTAACACCTCACGGGAATATTTATCCCCGCAATGTAATTATACTATTTTATTATAGTAAGTCAAAGAGATTCTGTCGCCAGCGCGGACCGGATCAAGGCTTCGGCCTTTTTCTTGCAGACCTCGCACTTCAAAACCGCCGGGAACATTTCGTTTTCGGGCTCGGGCAGGCCGCTTAGCCCCCTTGGATTATTCAAGGCCGCTATGAACCGGTCCAGCTTGTCGACCGTATCGCAATTTTGGATGTCATCGCCGCCGCAGACGGCTCCGGCAAGCTTGCTTAGAAACTCCAAGCACGCCTGGCCGTCGTCCATAGGCTTGCATACAAAGCATTGCCTTACGGGCATTTGGACCATCTCTTCGGGCGCGGTCGTCGCGGGAAACTTCATCTCTATGTCATACTTGGTATAAAGCGGGTTGTTCATGCTGTCCTTGGAGACCTTGCTATGCGTAGCCTCGCACACGAATCGGGGCGGCGACTTGGTTCCGCCGTATATATACGGCCCGCTGTTCGCCGTGATGCCCGCGTCGGTCAAGCCGCACGGCAGCTTGGGCTCGACCGCGCTCCAATCGCCAAGGATATTGCCGTTCCAAAACGCCGCCGCGTCCGCCCCCGCGAAAAGAGTCCGGGTCGACATCTCGTCGTAAGCGGCCGAATAGGGCGGAGCGAAAGACGGATTCAAGCACAATTTCGCCGCGTCTTTTTCCCAATCATAGACGGGAAGGTCGGCCGTGCCGGAGTGGCTTTGCCCAGTGTAATCGCCCGCGGCATGGCGCAACGAAAAGCCGACCCGCATGCGATAGCGGTCGTCGCGGCTTGCTCCGGCGCCGCCGAAATTCCTATACGCGTTCACAGCTTCGGCGGCATTGCGGCCGACGCCGCCGGACGCGAATTGGTTTTTCAGCCCGTCCAGGGTTGTCGCGGGCGCCGCGTAATTCGCGTGGCAGATTTTCGGATAGCCGGGCGAGTAAGCTCCGCCGGGCATTTGGCTTTGGCCGCTTGGCGGGCGAATCGCCAGGCTTTGGTCGAAATAGCGGTAGAAGTATCCATTCATGCCCGCCCGGGCCGAGCCTTCGTTCGCGAAAATCGCCGGGGCGGGCGCCATATAGCCTTCGACCACGCGCGCGGCGGCCGAGATTTTATAGTCTTGCAAACTTGCCGCGCCGGCCGCGGACGAGCAGACCGGCTCTTGATTCCGGGCGCAATAGGACGCGTCCGAGGACACTATATTATTTCCCTCGCGGCAATCGAACGCGCAATTCAAGCACCGGTTTTGGGAATCTTTCAAGCAGACCCACGGCTCGTCGGGATGCGTGCCCCAGCGCAACCCGCCGCTTGATAGCGCGTTCATCGAGCGGACGGTCGGGTTCGTATAGAAAGCCCCGTCGGCGTTCGGGAATTTTTGGCCCGAATCGGCGGTTATGGCGGAGATTATTTCGGCGGAGGACGGCCCGGCGGCGGCTTGATCGGCGGCCGAAGCAAACAGCAACGCAAGAAAGAGCGCCTTTTTCATACGGACATTATACCAAAATATACGGGATGTGGAAAGGAAAAAGCGCAACGAAAAATCCCGCGGGCGCGGGATTTTTCGTTTTTCGCGCCGGAATAAATATCAGCGTATGTCGGGCAAGGCGTTGACGGCGCTTTCGCACTTGGCCAGCTTGTCCTTTAACTCGTTGGCCTTGGTCGCGCCGACGATGCCGCTTAACGTGCCGACGGCGCCGCCGGTGGTCGATATGATGTTCAAGCCCAAGCCGCCGATTAACTTGCTATCGTCGTTGACACGAGATGCGAATGAGTTTTCCTTGTCAAGATTGAATCCCGTGCGAGCAGTGACGATGGCGTTTACACCTTCGATGTATGCTTCGATTATATCTTTTGCTGCGTCTTTTACTTCGCTAGCTTCTAGAGCTATAGCGCTATCGGGCTTTGTT
>JAIRTB010000087.1 GCA_031255155.1 Rickettsiales bacterium | reverse complement strand
AGGTTTTGCTTAAAGGGAGTGCGCAATGTCGAATATATACGTTGATATGAACGATGTCCTTGCCCGAAGGGAAGAATATGAAAAAGCTCTGGCCGAGAAGAATATAAGCATTCCCTTTTTCAACGAGACTCTTGATAAGTATGCGGACATTCTGGAACGCAATCGCACGATAGAAAAGCTTCATGCCGAAATAAACGAATTGTCCGAGAGTTTCCGCGCGGCTCCGTCCGACGAGCGGAAACAGTGGATACGTAAGGAGTCCAACCGCATAAGCGGCGAGCTCGAAAAGTTCGAGCATGGGACCGATGAGGCTAAGGATTACAGGGAGACATGGCTTCCCCGGTTGGAGGATTTGAAATGGAGGCTGCCCAACATTCCCTCGCCCGACGCGCCGAAAGGCGTGGGGGACGAGGATAATGTGGTCGTGCGCCAGGTCGGCGAGCCTAGAAAGTTCGGCTTTTCCCCGTTGTCCCACTATGATATTCTTTTGAATAACGATTGGGCCGATTTCGAGAGGATAAGCAAGGTTTGCGGCGCGCGGGCCTATTGCCTCAAAGGCGCGGCCGCGCGGCTGGAAATTGCAATGCACGCCTTTGTCATGGACAAGCTTGCGGACAATGGTTTCACGATGATATCCGTGCCGCCGCTGTTGAATACGGATCGTCCGTTGCTCAACTCGGGGCATTTTCCGTATTCCCGCGACGATGTGTATAAGCTTGCGCATGAGGAAGGCGGGGCGGAAAAGGTGGATAACCTCTGGCTGTCCGGCACGGCCGAGATCGTGCTGACAAGCCTGCATCAGGACGAGATTTTGGCCGAGTCCGACCTGCCCGTGAAATATGCAGGGTATAGCGCGTGTTTCAGGAGGGAGGCCGGGGCAGCGGGCCGGGATACGCGCGGCCTTTTCCGCGTGCACTCGTTCGCGAAAACGGAACAGTTCGTCATTTGCCGGGCCGACATCGCCGAAAGCGATAGGTGGCACGCCAAGCTTCTTTCGATAGCCGAGGAAATGCTTGCCGATTTCGAGCTTCCATATCGTGTCGTGGCTAATTCCACGGGCGACATGGGCGCGGGCAAGTATAAGATGAACGATATCGAAACCTGGATGCCAAGCGAAAATAAATATAGGGAGACGCATAGCTGTTCAAGCCTTTCTGATTGGCAGGCGCGCCGCGCGAACATCCGCTATCGCGAGAACGGCACGAACAAGGTCAAGTTCTGCTATACCTTGAACAACACCGCGATAGCGACCCCGCGCATAATGGCGCAGTTTTTGGAAAATCATCAGGTTTCCGACGGGCGCGTGCGCCTTCCGGAAAAGTTGCGGCCTTATATGTCAGGCCGGGAATTTTTGTGAAGGTATGAAGCATCGTGATGAAAGCGCTTTTATTTCCGGGTCAGGGATCTCAAAAATTGGGCATGGGTCGCGTTTTGGCTCAAAACAGCCCCATTGCCAAAGCCGTGTTCGATGAGGTCGACGCGGCGCTTGGCGAAAAGCTCTCGGCGGTGATTTGGGGCGAGGACGAGTCGGCCTTGAACGCCACCGAAAACGCCCAGCCCGCAATTTTGGCGATGTCCGTTGCGTCTTATCGCGCCGCGGGCAGTCCTCCTGCCGACTTCGTCTTGGGTCATTCGCTGGGGGAATACGGCGCGCTTGTGGCAAGCGGGGCGATCGGCCTTTTCGACGGAGCTAAGTTGCTCCGCGCGCGGGGTCTTGCAATGAAAGCCGCCGCCTCGGGCAAGATGATGGCCGTGCTTGGCTTGGCTATTGATCGGGTCGCCGAAATATGCGGCCGTTACGATTCTTTGTGGGTGGCCAACGACAACTGCCCCGGACAAGTCGTGGTAAGCGGGTCCAAGGAGGCCATAGAAAAATCCGCCGTCGAGTTCGCGTCTGCCGGCGCGAAGCGCGCTCTGCCGTTGGATGTTTCCGTCCCCGCGCATTGCCCGCTTATGTTGCCCGCGCGCGTCGAAATGGAAAAGCTCCTTGCAAAGTCGGATATAAAAAATCCCGAAATTCCGTTTGTTTCTAACCGCACGGCGCGTGTCGCCCCCGGGGACGAAATCAAATCCTTGTTGGCCGAGCAGATGACATGCGGCGTCCGTTTTCGCGAGTGCGTGGAATTTCTTGCGGAGCAGGGCGTGTCCGAAGCTTTTGAGGTTGGCGAGGGCGCGGTTTTAAGCGGTTTGGTAAAGCGCTCTACCGATAGGATAATAGCTGGGAATTTGGAGGCGTAAATGTTCGACCTTGCGGATAAAGTTGCGATAATAACCGGCGCCACGGGCGGAATTGGCGAGGCGATAGCCCGTGCGCTTCACGCCGCAAACGCGACGATAATAATAACGGGGCGCAAGCAGGATGTGCTTGAAAGCCTTGCCGCCGATCTGGGCGAAAGGGTCTTTGCCGTTCCCGCCGACTTGTCGAATGCCGGCGAGCCGAAAAGGCTTGTCTCCGAAGCTGTTGCGAAAACGGGCCGGCTGGACATATTGGTCAATAATGCGGGTCTTACCAGGGACGGGCTGTTTATGCGCATGAAGGACGAGGATTTTTCTGCCGTGCTCGATGTCAATCTGACCGCGGCGTTCAGGCTGTCGCGCGAGGCGGTAATTCCGATGATGAAAGCCCGATTCGGGCGTATTATAAATATAACCAGCATCGTCGGTTGGATCGGCAACGCCGGCCAGGCGAATTATTCCGCGTCCAAGGGCGCGCTGTCCGCGCTGACCAAGACTTTGGCGATAGAAATGGCCGGCCGTGGCATAACCGCGAACTGCATAGCGCCCGGATTCATCGACACCGCCATGACCGATGTCCTGCCCGAGGATGTAAAGGCAAGAATGCTGTCGCAAATTCCCGCGGGCCGGTTCGGCGAGCCAAAGGATGTCGCCGCCGCCGCGGTGTATTTGTCAAGCGGTGAAAGCTCCTATGTCACGGGGCAAACCATCCATGTCAACGGCGGCATGTTGCGGGTATAGGCGCAATCATTCCCGCATAAAAACTGCAATAAATTTGCAGTTTTGCGCCCAGGTTTTTCCAGTTGGTTTATATCGTTTATATTCTGTATCTCATCAAGTTTTTTTACTTTTGCAAGTGTCGCTTCGCTATATTCTGTTCGCTATCTGCCGTTTTAGTGTCGGCCGTCGGTTGCGCGGAAATCGGTACTGATAGGTAATAAAATCCCTATACTGGAATTTTCAATGCGATCGGGACGGAACTAAATCTGTCCCTCGGTCCTTCTCCTGAACATCATTGCTTCGGCTATGTCATAGCGTGTGGCGCAAGGCTGCGCGGCCATGTCGGCTATGGTGCGTGCTATGCGCATTATCTTGTAATACCCGCGCGCGGAAAGGCCCAATTTTTCGCATGATTTGACCAAAAGCTCCATGGCTTCCGCCTCGAACGCTCCCGATTCTTCTATCTGCCTGCCCGACAGCCTGGCGTTCGACAAGCCTTTCTCGCCATAGAATTTTTCAAGTCTGTCCGATTGGAATGTTCTCGCCGCAAGGACTCTTTCCCGAATGTCTGAGGAGCTCTCCGACGCGGACATTTTTTCAAGTTCCCAAGGATTGACATTTTCGACCCCGACGCACAAGTCTATGCGGTCGTATATCGGTCCGCTTATGCGGTTTTGGTATTTGAGCGCGCATATGGGCGCGCTGCTGCAAGCTTTTGCGGGATCGCGGAAATGTCCGCACTTGCACGGATTCATCGCGGCGACAAGCTGAAACTTGGCGGGATAGGTAATATGCCCGTTTGCCCGGGCGATGCTGATTACGCCGTTTTCAAGCGGTTGGCGCAGCGAGTCAAGCGCGGACGAAGCGAATTCCGGCAATTCGTCCAAAAACAATATCCCGTTGTGCGCGAGGGAAACTTCGCCGGGTTTCGCGCGCATGCCCCCGCCCGTAAGGGCGGCTTGGGATGCGGTATGGTGGGGCGAGCGGAACGGCCTCGTAAGCCTAAGCCCGTGCTCCATAGGCACGCCGCTTATCGAATTGATGATAGAGACATCAAGGGCCTCTTTTGCGCTCATCGGCGGCAAAATTGTCGGCAGGCGTTGGGCCAGCATGGATTTTCCTACGCCCGGCGGTCCGATCATAAGTAAATGGTGCCCGCCCGCCGCCGCGATTTCAAGCGCGCGCCTTGCCGTCTGCTGCCCTTTGATATCGCTCATGTCGACCGGGTATTTTTCCTCGAAAGCCATAGGCTCCGAGGGCAGCGCGATAATCTGCTGGCCGCGGAAATGGTTGACAAGCTCCAATAGGTTAGAGGCCGCCAATAGCGCCCGGTTGCCCGCCCACATAGCCTCGTGCGCCTGGCGTTCGGGACATACTATGCCAAGCCCGGCGCTTGCGGCGCCGACGGCGGCGGGCAGGATTCCGCTTACCGGCTTGATCCCTCCGTCAAGGGATAGCTCGCCCAGCATCATATATCCGGCTGTTTCCTCGGCCGGGACAATGTTCAATGCCGCCAATATGGCCATTGCGATAGGAAGGTCGAAATGCGAACCTTCTTTAAGCACATCCGCGGGCGCAAGGTTCACGATTATGCGTTTTGCCGGCAAAGAAAAGCCCATGGCGGTAAAAGCGGACGAAATGCGCTCTTTTGCCTCGCTGATGGCTTTGTCGGGCAGACCGACTATGACGAATTTCGGCAGTCCCGGGGAAATCATGACCTCGACGGAAACTTGTATGACATCGATTCCGTTGAATGCCGAAGTTATTACTTTCGCAAGCATTAAAGCCCTTTCCTGTGGCGGGAATAATGTCCTATTTAGGATGCAATGTAAAGGGAAAACTTAATAAGGTGGAAAATATCAAAGCCCTGCGAAATTTTTATAAATTTCGGCGCGGATAGCGGTTTGCCAGGATCCGTTCCATTTATATATGGCTTGGTCGTACGAGGCCCCCTATGCTTTCGACATCAGATGCGGTTAAGTGGCCGCCAAGTTGAAGCTAAAAGTGGACTGCTCGTCTACAACAACCATATCATATTTGCGCTTGAAATCCTCTCTTTTTATTATGCTTGACAAATTTTTTGTAATTTTATAGAATCCGCGTCGGCAAAGGCCGTTATGTTGGAATGTAGAGTCGCCGCGTAGCGGTTGTATTTTCTGACACCGACGCCCTTTGCCGTAAATAAACAAACAAAGAGGAGCAAAAATGTTTGGCATTTTTGGCAAAAAGACTATGTTCAATATAACCGAGAAAAAAATAAAATGGGCTGGGCGGGATCTTGTCCTGCAAACCGGAAAGCTCGCGCGCCAGGCTACTGGGGCCGTTCTTGCCACGTATGGAGAGACTTCCGTGCTTGCTACATGCGTCGCGTCGAAAGAGGCCAAGCCCGACCAAGGGTTTTTCCCCCTTACCGTCAATTATATGGAAAAATTCGCCGCCGGAGGTAAAATCCCGGGCAGTTTCAGGCGCCGCGAGGGCCAGCCCTCTACCGACGAGACTTTGACCAGCCGCCTTATCGACCGTCCTATCCGCCCCCTGTTCCACAAGAATTTCAAGAACGAGGTCCAGGTCGTTGCGACGGTTTTCAACTATGATAAGGAGAATAGCCCCGACATAGTGGCCATGATCGCCGCAAGCGCGGCAATCTCTGTTTCGGGAATCCCCTTCAATGGTCCCATAGGCGCGGCGCGTGTTGGATATAAGGACGGCCGGTATATAATCAATCCGACAAAGAAAGAGCTTGTGGAAGGCCTTGATCTGAACCTTGTTGTCGCCGGCACGGGTGAGGGCGTCCTTATGGTCGAATCCGAGGCGGCCCAGCTCTCCGAGGATGTGATGCTTGGCGCGGTCGAGGAAGGGTTCAAGTCGTTCCAGCCCATTATCAAGCTTATAGGCGAATTGTCGAAAGATGCGGGCAAGGAGAAATGGCCCGTGCCCGAAACGCCCGAAGTTGCAAAGGTTGTGGACAAGATTGTCCGCGACACCGTTGCCGGGGAGCTCGAATCCGCGTTTGCGATAAAGGATAAGCTGGCCCGCCAGGACGCGGTCCGCTCCGTCGAGGGCAAGGCGAAAGAGGCCGTGAACGCCCAAACCGGCTCGGCCGGCGAGCACGACCAGCTGACTATCGCCAGCTTTGAAAGTCTGTCGTCCGAAATAATGCGCGGCGCGGTTTTGTCCGGCCAGGCGCGCCTTGACGGCCGCGACGCCAAGACTGTCCGCCCTATCGAGTGCGAGGTCGGCATATTCAACCGCAACCACGGCTCTGCCTTGTTTACCCGGGGCGAGACCCAGGCCGTCGTCACGGCCACCATAGGCGTAAAGGACGACGAGCAGCTTGAAGACGATTTGGATGGCATTCGCGGAAATCCCTATATGCTGCACTATAACTTCCCTCCCTATTCGGTCGGAGAGTGCGGCCGCATGGGGGCTCCCGGCCGCCGTGAGATCGGCCACGGGAAATTGGCCTGGCGCGCGAACCATGCCGTTTTGCCAAGCCATGAGGATTTTCCATACACCATCCGCGTGGTAAGCGATGTTACCGAAAGCAACGGGTCAAGCTCTATGGCCACCACTTGCGGCGCTTCGCTTGCGATGATGGACGCGGGCATTCCCGTCAAGGCTCCGGTCGCGGGCATAGCTATGGGCCTTGTCAAAGAAAGCGATAAATTCGTTATTCTTTCGGACATAATGGGCGACGAGGATCACTTGGGCGATATGGATTTCAAGGTTGCCGGCACAAAGGACGGCATAACCGCCTTGCAAATGGACATAAAGATAACCTCTATAACTTTCGAGATTATGCGGCAGGCCCTGGCGCAGGCGTTGGACGGGCGCAGGCATATCCTCGGCGAAATGGCCAAAGCCATTAAAGAGCCGCGTAATGAGTTGTCCAAGTACGCGCCGTCGATTCGCACTATAAATATCAATCCTAAGAAGATACGCGAGGTTATAGGCAGCGGCGGCAGCGTTATCCGCGGCATCACGGAGAAAACTCAGACCAAGATCGATATCGACGACGATGGTTCGATAAAGGTTTCCGGTCTTGATGGCGATGCGATACAGGCCGCGATAGACATTATCAACGATATCGTGGCCGAGCCGGAGATCGGCAAGGCCTATGAGGTCAAGGTATTGAAGATACTCGACTTCGGCGCGGTCGTTTCGTTCGGCAAGAACTTCGAGGGCCTTATCCATATAAGCGAGATGTCGGACAAGCGTATCGAAAAGGTCGAGGACATAGTCAAGGTCGGCGACGTGGTGAAAGCCGTGATCGTCGAGCCAAAGGACGGCAAGACAAGGCTTTCGATAAAGCGGGTGAAATAAGCCGTTGCTATCTCTGTGTAAAAGCCCCGTTCCCGCGGGGCTTTTTGTTTTGCTTTACGAGCCCCTGTATACGGCTATATACCCTTTTGTTTTTACCATGTCGTTCAATGTGATGCCGGGAGTGTTTATATATTTGGTGCTGCAAGTGTTGTTTGTTATGGTCAAGCCGGAGTAGCCGTGTGGTCCGGCCCCTAAGTACGGATAATCCTTTTGGTGTTGGCAATATCCGCTGTTGCCGGAAATCGCTTGACACCAATAGGGATATAACAATGA
>JAIRTB010000059.1 GCA_031255155.1 Rickettsiales bacterium | reverse complement strand
GACCGGGCGGCTCATACACTCCAATATCTCGTCCATGGTCGCGCTTGTGGGAAGAACGGGAACCTCGACCCCGCCGTGCATGATGTCCGCGACTTTGAGCAGGCTTTTCCCAAGCGAGCCGTGCGGGTGCCAATTATGGTATTTATCCCCCGTCAGCCCGTAGATATTTTCCAGCGCCACGACGAACGCGTTCGCCATCGCGCTTATCATCACTATCGACGCGGTAGGGGCTTTGCCGATTATGCAATCCTCGGCCACCGCAGGGATCAGCACCTTGAAGTCCGCCGCCCGCCCCAGGGTGCTTTCTTCGCCGCTGGTTATCGCTATTATCTTGATGCCGAACCTTTTGCAATAATCTATGATATTGAAAAGCTCGGCGGATTCGCCGCTGTTCGATATCATCATCACGCAATCGTTTTCGGTTATCATCCCCATATCGCCATGCGACGCCTCGGCAGGGTGCATGTATATCGCCCGCCGGCCCGTCGAAGACAATGTGGCCGCAAGCCTATGCGCCACATATCCTCCCTTGCCCATGCCCGTCACTATCACATCGCCTTTCAGCTTGCCCGCGATATAATCCACCGCCTGCGCGAAGCCTTTGGGAAAGCTATCGTGCAGAATCCTTAGCGCGGACGCGTCTCTTGCGACGACATTGCGTCCGATATCCTCTATGTCCGTCAAGTTCATGTCTGTCATTTCGGGGTTCCTTATGCTATTTCCGCTGTGCGCTGGCGGAGCGGGGACGGGAGACTAGTCCTCTATCAGCGACATTTCCAGCGAATCTTTTTTCGTCCCGTCCGAGTCTTCGCGCGTCAAGATCATTACCGACGACGCCGGAGCGCCCATGTCCATCAGGTATTTGCGCGCGTTCAGCAGGCGAGAAAAGCTTGCATTCCGGCCATCGTCGCCATAATAGGCGGTCAGCCTTAGCATATATTCGCCTTTTGTATTTACCGAATTCCACGCCGCCGAGAGGGTTGCCATTTGTTTGTCGTCAAGCTCTTCCTTGCCTTGCGCAAACCTGATTGACGCCAAGCCGGGGGAGGTCGAGGGGGTTTCTTTATCCTTAGTTTTTGATTGTTCTTGGGGGCGAACCTCCATCGTGGGCGCGGGCGGATTTTCGCGGGCTTGGTTTTGCGGAGAGGAGGCCGTTTCGGCGGAAACGACGGATGCCGGAGGAATCACCGGGTCGAGCTCTATAACATCGGGGGTAGCCGGTTGTTGCTTGGGTGTAGGCGCAGGCGCAGGCGCGGGCATCGGTTCGATCACGGCGGGGAGAGTATCGACGGACGGTGTCGGCATAGGCTTTGGCGCGGTTGGAAGCGGATCGACTACGGGCATAGGCATCGGCTTTGGCAGAGGTCTTGACACAGGCCTTGACGCCGGTCTTGCGGGCGAGGCATTTTTCGGGCCGTCGGCTTTTAGGTTTGCCGCCTCGGACGGGTTTTTCAATCTTACGGGAGAAAACAGGGCGCTGCCCCATGCGGATGCGCCAGCCGCGAACGACAACGCGAACAGCGATATTACGACTTTATTCATTTTTTTCCTTCCTTTTCGTGATTATAGAATCGATCAGCGCGGGTTGTAAACAGTTATTTTCGGCTATCAGCATCGCCACCCCGAAATCGGTCGGGACCTCTTGCCATTCGGCGTCCAGCGCCCTTAGCACCCCTCCCGCCTCGCGCACGAACAAAGAGCCCGCCGCCGCGGAAAACAGCGAGGTTTCCTTTGTCTTTAAGGCGTCGCACGAGCCGCTTGCCAAACTGCACATGGCCAGGCTTGGGCACATATCGGACGGCGCGAGAGCGGGGTTTTCGACGCGTCGGCTTACCCTTAGCCTGCGGCGCAGCCTTGCGTCGCGGACGAACGCTCCGCCGCCCTTTGTCGCGGTGAACAACTTGTCCATCACGGGCGAATACACCGCCGCGGCAACTATGTTCCTTTGCTCCTGCAACGCTATGGACATCGCGAAAGACGGCAGGGCCCGCGCGAATCGGTCGAAGCCGTCTATGGGATTCACTATGAACCGATGGCTTATATCCGTTCCGCGAATCGTTTGCGTCGGCGTCATTATTCCGAATTTCGGCCTTGAATCCAGCAGGTTTTCCACTATGGTCTTTTCGACCTTGCCAAGCCCGGTTTTGGCGAACCGGAGCCCGTTGTCGGCGCTTGACTGCAACTGTTCCAGCTCGCCGAAATCGCGCAGGACGAAGCGGCCGGAAGCTTGCAGCGCGTTCGTCATTATCGCAATGTCCGGCGTCAGATCCCGCATTTTTGTTCCAAATTCAACAATTTTTCCGGATTAAAGTATAGCTTGGGCTTTTCGTCCGTGTCAATTCAATTATGCGGGAGCGAATCGGCCCCCAACACTCCCGCGGCCAAGCTGGGAAAGCCTTTGTCCAGGACGGCGTATTGTATCTTTATCCTATCCCGCGCTTTCGCAAACTTAGCCTTGTCGGCATCGGACAGCCTTAGCATGCCTGGCAGGCGGACCGAAAGCGGATTCACGTGGACGCCGTCCTTTATTATCTCGTAATGCAAGTGCGGCCCCGTGGAAAGCCCCGTGCTGCCCACATAGCCTATGGTTTGCCCCTGTTGCACCCGGGAGCCCAGCTTTTGTCCCCGGGCGAACGCGTTTAAGTGCCCGTAGGCCGTGGAATAGGCCGCGTTATGCCGTATCTTGACATAATTGCCATATCCTTCGCGCCAGCCGCGGAAAGTTATCGTCCCTGAGCCGCCCGCGGGGACCGGGGTGCCCCGGGGAGCCGCGAAGTCCACCCCTTGGTGCGCCCTTGTAAAGCCGAGAATCGGGTGGCGGCGCGGGCCATAACGGCTGCTGACTCTTGCGCCGTTCCGGGGAGTTTTTTTAAGCGTCGTGACGGCTGAGCGGCCCTCTTCGTCATAATAGGTTCGGCGTCCGCGCTCGTCCTCGAACAGATACAACTTCTAC
>JAIRTB010000053.1 GCA_031255155.1 Rickettsiales bacterium | reverse complement strand
CTTGGTGTCCTTGAATGGGCCCTTGCCGTCGATGGGCTCGCCCTTGACATTCATCATCCTGCCAAGGACGCCCTTTCCGACCGGCACGGACAAAGTCTCGCCGCGATAGGCGACGGGGTCCCCGCGGGCCATGCCTTGGGTCGGGTCGATGGCAAGGCACCTTGCATGGGCGGCGTCGATGTGGTCCTGGACCTCCAAAACCGCCTCGCGCCCGTCGCCAAGGGTGCAGTATAGCTTCGCCAGGATAGGCGGCAAAGCCTTGCGAAATTCGACGCCTACGACGCCTCCTTCGACCGATGCCACGATGCCCGATAGTCTTTTCGCCACCCCTCTTGCTCCTAAGCCAAGGCTATTCAAGAAAAAGCGCCGTGTCAACAATAATCCTCATTCGGATAGGCCAAGGGTCGAATCCCGCCCCTCCTCCGCATGGCGCCGGCCCGCTCCGCGACAAGCAGGACGGCCCGCCGCCGGGGAAAGGCCAGGGGCGAAAGGAAATAAACCAAAGGGCTATGAATCCGTCGACAGCTTGGCGAACATGTGCTCGTTGCCGTATCTGCGGCCTATGGGGTCGAAGATGGCCCCGCGCGCGGTTCCCTCGAATGCGAAGCCGCACTTCCGGGCCACGCGCTCGCTTGCGAAGTTGGGCTCTTTCTCGTCGAAATAGTGGGTGAACAGGCATATCCTGTGCACGCCTATGAAGAACAGGTATTTCCCAAGGGCCGATACCGCGTCCGAGGCGTATCCCCGGCCTTGGAGGTCCTTGTCCATGAAATAGCCGAAGTTCTTCACCGTGTCGTTGTCGAAGTCGAAGTCCCGGGCATAGACCTCGCCCGCGTATCTGCCAAGGGCGAATATGTCGTAATAGGCGTCGGTCCCGGCGTCCATCTTGGCGGCGCGCTTTTGTATGAAATAAAGGGCGTCCTCGGCCGAGCGGATCGAGGAAAGGGAAAACCTCCACGGATAGAAAAAGCCGTTGCGGGATATCACATCGAACAGCGCCTCGGCATGGGCGCGGTCCGCCACGGGCCGGCGCAGCTCGACCTTCTCGCCTTTGATAAGATGTGGGAACGAAGTCTTTTGCATTTCATCGCCTTTCGAAAGCGGATCATACAGGACGCGCGCTAGAATGTCCATATCAAAGAAAAGGACAGGGACGCCGATCTTTCGGGGCGCTCTCCGTCGTAAAGGTCGTATGCGGCCTCGCACTTGGCGCCCGGGCCCGCGGGCATGGCGTATGTCGCGCCAATCGCGGCCCCATAGCCAAGGCCGCTTTCCGACTCTCCCCACCGCGCGAGCGCGTCTTCGGCGTCTATCGTATAGCGATAGTTCGAAACCCTTGCCGCCGAGTAAAGCTCGAACCCGTGTATTCCGCCCATGAAATAGACCGCCGCAAGGCCAAGCTGCTCGAACTCGCCCGAGACGCGCTCCCCCGCCGCCGTGCGCGAGGCCGAGGAACGCGGCGGCTGCCAAAAGACCTCCGCTCCGTATCTGCCAAGGAATTTAACTCCCGCCGAAGCCTTGGGCGCGGCAAAGGATTTCAACAGCAGGTCCGAGTCTATGAAGGCCGCGCTGGTCTCGACAAGCCTCGGCATGGCAAGCTTGGAGGAAACCGAGCCAAGCCCTATCCAATACGACCTCGACGGCGCCGCCGGATACGCCGCGGATTGCGGGAATAATGCGAATGTCAGGGCGAAAGCAAGGGCAAGGGCGGGCGCCGGCGCCAAGGCGGGCGTATATCGCAGATATCGCGGATATGCAAGCGTCGGATGTATAAGTCTCGGCCGGTTCACAGCCCCCTCCCGTCCCTTTATTCTTTCAGCAGGACTTCGGCCATGCGGAAAGCCGCCGCCGGAGTCTGCGCAAGGAACAACGCGTGCTCCGTGATCCTGAAAGCGTTTATGGCGGTCGAGCTTGAATCCTCCGCTCCCTCCGCCTCGCGCAGCGAGGCAAGCACGAATTTGAAAAGCTTTTCCCTCTCCTCGATGGAAATGGCGCGGGAAAAGGATTCCCGATATCCCTGCGGCTCCTCAGCCACCGCGGCGGGCTGGCGAAAGCGCTCTTCGCGCATGGTTCCGTTTCCGGTCAATATCCAGTTGATGTTGAATCCGTCGCGGCTGAGGGCGTTCAGGGTCTCGCACTTGGGCGAGGTCTCCCCGCGCTCATAGTTCTGCCATGTTATCATGCCGAGGTTCATATAGCGGGACATCTCCTTTTGGCTTTTTCCGTAAAAAATCCGGACCTCTTTAATCCTGTCTGCTATGGAAGACACTCGAACCTCGCGCTTTTACAAACATGCTTCGCCGCCGCTTTCGCGACCATAAGATTTTATGCATTTTTTGCTTGATTATGCACAGCAAATTATGTATAATCAATTTTGGCGCGAAAAATGCTGTTATACTTATCCATAGTATATCGCCTGTTTTTGAAAAAATCCACAAATTTTTGCGCGCCGGACGAATTTTTCTAATATGAAAAAATAAGGGGAATGAGGGGAAGGAAGTAATGAGGCCTGGCAAAGCTTTCAAATATATAGGCGAAAGAATAACGCTTTCGCGCGAAAGGCGGAATCTGGCCGTTTTGGACGCCGCCGAAAAACTCGGCATCAGCCCCGGGGACCTTATGGGCATGGAAAACGGGACCAAAGGTATGACCGCGTCCGACATATGCGCCATAGCGGCGGCCTTTGGCGTGTCGGCGTATTACATAATCACCGGAATAGAGGAAAAGACCATAGGCATGCAGATAGCCATAGCCGAGGTGGCGATTTCCCGGGCCGAGCGTCAAAACGCCCTTGCGAAATAGGCCGCGGCGCGCCGCCGAACGGGCCGCCGCCCGTTGCGAATTGGACCGCCGCGCGAGGGCGGGATTTTTTTGTTGACATTCGCGACAAAACCCTATATTTTGTCAATATCATGAAAAGCGTGATAAATCCCGAAGACGCGCGCATGCGCATTTTTCCGCTAAGGAAATCGCTGATAAACGCGGCGGCGTTCGTGGCGGTGCTTGCCGTGGCGGTTGCGGCGGGACAGGGCTCGCTGCGTCCTATATGGGGCCGCGCCATAGTCTTGAACTCTGTGATATTGTGCGCGTTCGCCGCGGGCGTGGCCGCGAACATGGCGGACATGTTCGGGCTGATAGGCGCGGCAAGATGGCTCGACGCCTTTTTCGACGGCAAAGAGGCCGGCCCCGCGCCCGAGTTTCTAAGGCCCGCGAGCTTTCAGCTGTCCCGGCAGAAAGGCCGCTCCCGTGGCTACCTGCCCCTTTCCGCGATGAGGGAGCTGCTGGAAATAACCGGACGGCGGTTGAAAGAAAGGGCCGTCCTTCCGCGGTATATAGCCTCGATCCTGGTGTTTCTGGGGCTTTTGGGGACATTCTGGGGCTTGATGCTGACGCTGGGCGGGGCGGGCGAGATAGTAAGGGGCGGATCGTCCGCCGAAACGCTGCGCCAAGGGCTGATAAGGCCCATGGACGGCATGGGCGCGGCTTTTTCGACAAGCTTGTTCGGCCTCGGGGCGAGTTTGGCGCTGGGCTTTGTGGGCCTGCAAAGGGAAACGGCCGGCAAGGCGTTCTATGACGCGCTGGAATGCGCCATGCTCAGCTATGCGCGCCCGGCTGTCGGAGCCGACGGCGGCGGAGATTCCGGGGCGGTCCAGTATCTCCAAGCGATGCTCGAACAAACGGCCGACAACCTGAACTCCATGCAAAGGCTGATATCGAAGCAGGCCGAATCCGGGGCCGAGGCGGGCAAAAGGCTGGCCGCGATGACGAACGCGCTATCGGCGCTGGCCGTCCAGATGGAGGTAAAGCTGAAAGCGCTGGAACGCATATCGCGGGCGCCCGAAAAGCTGTACTCGACGCTGCATGACCTGGTCAAGATAAGCAAGTCCGGGTTCGGAATGGACGATAATACCAAAGAGCATATCCGGTCGATAGATTACCGCATAGACGAGATGACCCAGCGGCTTTCAAGCGACATAAGGCTTCTTGCGAAGAAATGACAAAGGCCCGCCTCCCGACGGCTCGGGAAACGGCGGGCCGGGATGTAAGGAATGGATAGCGAGCAGAATCTCTGGCCAAGCTTTGTGGATGTGATGAG
>JAIRTB010000041.1 GCA_031255155.1 Rickettsiales bacterium | reverse complement strand
GAGGACGCGCTGCGGGACGAGTGGGCCTCGCGCGCGCCCGGGCTTCCGTTCAAGACCCCGCGCGAGGCGCTTGTCCTTGCCAGCATTGTCGAGAAAGAGACCGCCGTCGCGGCCGAGCGCCCCGTCATAGCCGGCGTGTTCGTCAACCGCCTTAGGAAGGGGATGCGCCTGCAAAGCGACCCTACGATAGTATACGGGCTTACGGGCGGCCTTGGCGACATGGAGGGCAAAAGGCTTTACGCGGTCCATTTAAGGAGGGATTCCCCGTATAATACTTATACAAGGGCGGGCCTTCCCGCCGGAGCGATTTCGAACCCCGGCCTCGAATCCATCCGCGCGGTCATGCGCCCGGCCGAGACGAAGTATCTGTATTTCGTCGCGGACGGCATGGGCGGGCATAGGTTCGCCGAAACCCTTGCCGAGCACGAGGCCAATCGCGCCCTGTGGAGAAAGGCAAGGAAATAGCCCCGTCCGTCTACGGCGCTCCCGCCGATAGTCCGTCTGCCCGGCCATAGCGTCCATAGGGTTTGTGTCCGCAGTGTCCATAGGGTTTGTGTCCGCAGCGTCCATAGGGTTTGTGTCCGCCCCGGTTCCGTCGAGTTCATCCGTTCGCCCGTCCTTTCGACGGCACTCCCGCCGATAGTCCGTTGCCCGGCCATAGCATCCATAGGGTTTATGTCCGCCTCGGTTCCGTCGAGTTAATTCGTTCGCCCGTTCTTTCGACTGCTCGCCCGCCGACGGCTCTCTTGCTCGTCCGCCTATCCATCTCCGTTCGTCCGCGCCCGGCCATAATGTCCGCTCGGCTCGTCCGGCCATAATGTCCCCGACGACAGTCCGTCCGCGCCCGTTGCCGTGGCGTCCGCGCCGCCCGGGGGAAAAAGGCTTTCTCTATCCTTGACATCGGCGCGTTTCTTGACTAATATCGAACTCTAACGAAAAGCAAAGGATCGTATATGTATAATCTCTCGCGTCGCGTTGTGATTACCGGAATGGGTATTATTTCCCCTCTTGGCTTTGGGCTTGTCAAGAATTGGGAGGAGGGATTGCTGAAAAGCCGCTCGGGCATAGGCCTTATCCCGCCGGAATATTTCGACGCGTCGGATTTCCCGGTCAAGATAGCGGGGGTGGTTCCGGCGGACGATTTCCGTCCCGAGGGGGTTGTCCCCGCCAAAGACCTTAAAAAGATGGACAGGTTCATACAATACGCGCTTGTCGCGGCGGCTGGCGCGTGGGAGGATAGCGGGATAGAGCTTGCCACGGACGAGGAGAGGTTCCGCGCCGGCGTCATGGTGGGCAGCGGCATCGGCGGCCTTTCCACGGTATACGATACCAGCTGCAAGATGGAGGCGTCCGGCGACCGCTCCCGCGTGAGTCCGTTCTTCATTCCTGCAAGCCTGATCAATCTGGCAAGCGGGCATATCTCGATAAAATACGGGTTGAAGGGGCCGAATCACGCGTGCGTCACTGCGTGCGCCACTGGCACGCACGCGATAGGGGACGCGGCGCGCATGATAGCGCTTGGCGACGCGGACATCATGGTCGCGGGCGGCGCCGAGGCGGCCATAAACCCCGCGGGCGTCGCCGGGTTTGCAAGCGCCCGGACCCTGTCGTCGAGGAACGCCGAGCCGCAAAGGGCCAGCCGCCCGTGGGACAAGGGCCGCGACGGCTTTGTCATGGGCGAGGGCGCGGGCATAGTCGTGCTTGAAGAATACTCCCGGGCCAGGAAGCGCGGGGCGAGGATATATGCCGAGGTCGCGGGTTACGGGGCAAGCGGCGACGCCTATCACATAACCGCTCCGGCAAGCGACGGGCTTGGGGCCGAGCGTGCGATGCGCCTTGCCTTGGGCAATGCGGGCGTCGAGGCGTCCGCTGTCGATTATGTGAACGCGCACGGCACTTCTACGCCGCTTGGGGACATGCTGGAATTTGGGGCGATCTCGCGCGTGTTCGCGGATTCGCTGGACAGGGTGAGCATAAGCTCGACGAAAAGCGCGGTCGGGCACCTGCTTGGCGCGGCGGGCGCGGTCGAGGCGATATATTCCGCCCTTGCGATAAGGGATAATGTGGCGCCGCCCACGCTGAACCTCGACGACCCCGAGGACGATGTTGCGGGCGTCGATCTGGTCCCGTTCAAGGCGCGCGCGCGGGATATAGACATTGCGCTTTCGAATTCGTTCGGCTTCGGCGGCACGAACGCGTGCATTGTGTTGAGGAGGGCCGAGGATCTGTGAACGGCTTTCCGCCCATGAATGAAATCCTGCCCGCGGACAAAGCCCCGTCCATGGAAAAGGTTCTGTCCGTGAAAAAAATCTTCTCCGCGGACAAAGCCCCTCCGCCGATGGGACAAGTCCTGTCCAAGTCGTCGTCGTCGGTTTTCGCGGCGATAGTCGCGGCGGCCATATCGGCGGCCGTGTCGGTTCCGGCGCATGCGCTCGACCTGTATGCGGTCGAGGGCGTTCCGGCCTCGGCGCGGGCGTCCAGCGGCAGCGAGGCCAAGCTTTTGGCGATAGCCGGCGCGGAAAAGGCGGCCGCGGATCTGGCCGTGTCGCGCCTTGTGCCAAGCGCGGATGCGAAAAGGGTGATAGGGGCGGGCGGCTATGACCCGTCGAAATTCGTCCGAGGGTATAGGATATCGGACGAAAGGGTTGCGCCCCAAAGCTATTCCGCGACCATGGCCCTGTCCCTCGACCGGCGGGCGCTTGCGGATTTTTTGGAGGAAAGGGGGCTGTCCCCGGTGAAAGCTCCGCCCGACCCGGTGCGCATATTCGCGCCGTCCGAGGTCGAGGCCGCCATGCGTGCCGAGCTTGCCTCTCCATCCCCGCTCGACCCGAATATAGTCGAATTCGTCTTTGACGGTTCGGCGCATAGCTCTATGACGATAGAGGCCGGGCCGTCCGCGGGCGGGGTCAGGGTTTCGCTTGCCGGGGAAGAGTTTTCCGCGCGCGATTATCCGTCGGCGGCGCGCGGGATAATCGTCCGGGTCAACGATATGGCCAAGGCGTTGTCGTCCATGGCGGTGTCCGGCGGGGCGGTCCATGTCTTGGTCCGCTTTGATTCGCTGGAAGATTGGATTGCCAAGGAAAGGCGCCTGTCCGGGCTTTCCGGGGTCAAGGAGATGCGCGTCGCGGCGTTGAAGCATGACCGGGCCCAGGTTGCCGTGGTCCCGGGCGGGTCGATGAACGCGCTGTTGGCGTCGCTGCAAAGGGCCGGGTTCCGGGCCGAGATGAAAGGCTCGCACATCGTCGCAAGATAGGGTGCCGCCGGAATCGTCCCCCCTCTTTTTCTCCGAACGAGCGCATGCATGCAGGCTCGCCCCGCCGACAATGCCGTCGATCGCCGTCCGCCCATGCCCGTCGATGGATGATGATCCCGCCAATCCTGCCGCCGCGCCCGTCGATGAAAAAAAATCGTGAAAAGCCGCTTGACTTTGCCCGATTCGCATGTTATGATAGCCCTGTGTTCGAGAGGACAGGCGGACTTTAACAATCCTGAAATACAATTCCCGATTTTGGTCGGGATCCGTAGTTATAGATCGAAAGCTATGGAGTCATGTATTTTGATTTGTTAAATCCCGACCGCTTTTCTCTGACGCGAATATGGCAGGCAAGCGTTTTGCGCCGGGCAAGGCCTGGGTTTATGGCCCGTCCCGCTGCCGCCTCTATGCCGGGGGAGTCGCTTCCTTAGGTTGTAATAAAAAATCCCCCGGCCCCCTTTTTTTGAAATGTGTTGGTAATGTGGGAAATGCGCCGGAGCCTATGCCGCCCTGCTCGGAGCTTATGCCGCGCTCGGCCAAGGCCGGATGCTGTTTCGAAAAAGCCTATGCCGCGCCCGGGCGCATGGCCGCCGCCGCCAGCAGCAATAGCAGGAATACAATGACGGATATGGATTCAAGATGCTTTTCCACGAACCGCTTGGCCCTCTCTCCGAAAGAAAACGCCGCCCATGCGATAAGGTAATAGCGCGTCGCCCGCGAAGCCGCCGAGGCCGATATGAACGCCGCGAAGTTCATTCCGGCCATTCCGCTTGCTATGCATATGATTTTGTATGGGAAGGGCGTAAGGCCGCCCGCGAATACAAGCCAGTATCCCCATTTGTCGAACGCCGCCGCGAAATCCTGTATCGAATACCCGAACCATCCGAGTATCGCGTTTCCGATTGGCGCCGAGAACAGCCCGAGGTAATGAGCCGCGGCGCCGCCCGCCACGCTTGCGGCAAGGGCGATGGTGGCCAGGTGCCATGCCTTGCGCGGCCGCGCGAACATCATGGGCAGCATTATCGCCTCGGTCGGCAGGGGAAAGAATATGCTTCCAAAGAACGCGATCAGGACAAGGGCCGCGCCCGCGTGCTTGCTTTCCGCGGCGCCCAGGCACCATTTGTAAAGGCGTTCCAGGATTTTTTTCAAAGGTTTTCCTGTTCGACTTCGGTGAACAGCTTGTGATAGGTTATGCGGCCTCCGCCCGCGGCCTTGGACCTGTCCGCCGCCTCTTTGGCCGCGTCCAAAAGGGAATCCACATCGTCGCCCGAGAAAGGATACGACGCCACGCCTATCGAGACGGACAGCCCCCCCTTTGCGGCGGGCGCGGCGTCGGGCG
>JAIRTB010000100.1 GCA_031255155.1 Rickettsiales bacterium | reverse complement strand
TGAAATCCGCGATAGACAACGCGACCGACGAGGAATTTCGCGACATAGCGATAATAAAGCTTGCCCTGCTGCCCGAATTTTCCGGCTCGGACCAGGGATACGACGAAGCTGTCGGGCTGTTGGGCTCGGTTTCCAGGCGCAGGCCCCTTTATTACAGCGCCAAGTTCACGAAAGCTTTGCTGCAATCGCGGCGCGGCTATGGCGAATCGGCGCGGATCCTGTTGGACGAGATAGTCGCCGACCCCGACGCTCCGGCGGCGATAAAGGCCCAGGCGTCGGCCATGGCGGCGTATATAAAGGATTCCAGATGAGCGGCGGCGGGCGGATATGCGACGCTGGACAACGGCTTTGGACTAGATACGAACGGCGGCGGATGAATTATGAAACACGGATGGCGGACGGCCAAACATGAATCGCCGGATGAAATACGAATTACGACCGGCGGATGGCGAAATATGAAGGATAAAAGGAGGGCTTGGTGAGGGACTCGATAAAAAACCACGCGATCGCAACGGCCGCGCTTGGGACGCTTTTGGCGCTTGGCGCGTGCGCGCCGGAGGCTGAAAAACTTGCCGGAGAGAGGGTTTCCGTTTTCAACCGGGCGGCGAACGAAGGGGCGGCGGCCTCGCGCGCGATAACCCTTGAAAAGCCCCGGCTTGCGATTTTATGGAGCGGGGATTCGGGCAACTCCGCCAACAACACGGGGCATGTCCAGGGGCGCCAGAATATGGAGCCTTTGTTCTCGGCCGACTTTGCGCGGGCCCCGGATAAATCGTTCGTGCTATATCCTCCGGCCGCCGACGAATCGGCCCTGTATGCCGTCGACGGCAATATCGACATAGCGAAAATCTCGCTTGCCGACGGAAAAAAGCAATGGGTCCAGACGGGCCTGTCCTCGGACGCAAGCTTGAAATTCGGGGCGCTCGCGCTTGACGACGACGCTTTGTATGCCGCGGCAAGCAATATGGAGATAGCCAAAATAGGCAAGGAATCGGGCCGAATCCTTTGGCGCAGGAAACTCAAAGGAACGCTGAAATCCGGGCTCCAAGCATGCGGCGGCAAGATCGTGCTCTCGAACGACGCGGGCGAAGTGTTCGCCGTCTCGGCCGAGGACGGGCAAAAAATATGGTCGCACAAGACCCTTGAAAGCCCGTTCGGGTTCATCAAAGGCTCGACGCCGGCATGCGCGGGGGACAAGGTCATAGCGGCGCTTGGCAACGGAGAGGTCCACATCCTATCGCTTGCCGACGGCAGCCCATTGCACATGGCCGGAATGTTCCGCGGCGCGCCCACCTCTATAAACAGCATAAGCGACATAGTGGCGAACCCCGTGGCCGCGGACGGCGTGGTCCTTGTCAAAAGCTATTCCGGCGGAACCAAAGCCATTTCCCTTGCAAGCGGAGAAGAGCTTTGGAGCCGGGCGTGGAGCGGGCCGGCAACTCCGGCGGCTTCGAACGGATTCGTGTTCGATGTGGACGGCGACGGCATAGCCCGGGCGTTCGACCTGGCCTCCGGCGCGGAAGTATGGTCGTTAAAGCCGGACCTTGGCAAAGGCGCCGTATACTCGCCCCTGCTGATAAACAACAGGCTGGTGATAGCGGGCGCAAGCGGCGCGGGCGCGGTGATCGACCCATACGAGGGGCGGATTTTGGAACGCGTGAATTTCGGCATGCGAATAGACGCTCCACCCATGATGGCCGGGGAAAAACTGGTGATTTCCGGGGCGGCCGGACTGAGGGCGTGGCGGTAGCGGCTTAGAGCGCGGCGGCAGGGCGCCGTGTTCTTGAAAATAAAACCCGCGGAGCAGAGCGCCCGCCGCAATCGGATATTTTCATTTCAGCTTATATATACTTGCCGAACATCCCATGCCAAGACGAAAATCAAGCGAAATCGCGCAACTTTCCCCTTGCTTTTTCGGCAAAGCCGGTTTATCCTTGCAAAATCTGTTTCTTTGGGGAAAGTTATTATGTTTCAATCTTTGATGGGAATGTTTTCAAGCGATCTTGGCATCGACCTTGGCACGGCGAACACCCTTATATATGTAAAGGACAAGGGCATCGTCCTTAACGAGCCTTCCGTCGTCGCCATAGCCGAAGAGGAGCATGGCCGCAAAGAGGTCCTTGCCGTCGGAGAGGAGGCCAAAAAGATGCTCGGGCGCACACCCGGCAACATTCAGGCCATACGCCCCCTGAAAGACGGGGTCATCGCCGATTTCGAGGTCGCCGAGGCCATGATAAAATACTTTATAAAAAAGGTCCTCTCTCACAAAACCTTCACTTTCCCGACCGTAATCATCTGCGTGCCGAGCGGCTCCACCGCGGTAGAACGCCGCGCCATCCAGGAATCGGCCGAGGTCTGCGGCGCGCGCAAAGTCTGGCTTATCGAAGAGCCGGTCGCCGCCGCGATAGGCGCCGGCCTGCCCATAAACGAGCCGAACGGCTCTATGGTCGTGGACATAGGCGGCGGCACGACTGAGGTGGCCGTCCTGTCCCTTGGAGGCATAGTCTACGCCCGCTCCGTCCGCGTCGCCGGGGACAAGATGGACGAGGCCATAATAAGTTATATCCGCCGCAACCACGGCCTTTTGATAGGCGAGCGCAGCGCCGAGGTGATCAAAAAGGAAATCGGCTGCGCCGTGCCCGACGACGACAACGGCGGCCGCGTGATCGAGATAAAGGGCCGCGACCTGACCAACGGAATCCCGCGCGAGCTGGTCCTGTCCGAGGCCCAGATAGCCGAAGCCCTGTCCGAGCCGGTCCGCGAAATAATCGACGCGGTGAAGACGGCGCTGGAAAACACTCCGCCCGAGCTTGCCAGCGACATAGTGGACAAGGGCATCGTCCTTACCGGCGGCGGCGCTTTCCTAAGGAACCTGGACTTCGCCATACGCCACGCGACCGGCCTGTCGGTGTCGATAGCGGACAACCCCCTGCTTTGCGTGGCCATGGGCACGGGCCGCGTGATGAAGGACATAAAGGGCTTCAAGCACATCCTTTCGTCCATGTATTGACGCGAAAGGCCCGCGCGCGGCGGGGGCGCAGATTTCCCTTGCATTCTGTCGGACAACATGTATAATGTGGCGGAAAATCGGCGGATCGGGCGCGGACAGGACCCCGCCCGTCAAGGCGCCGGTTTCAATATTCTCCAAGAAAGGGGGTGTTTTGTATGGTCAAAGTCCTTGTGCGCGAAAACAATGTCGAGCAAGCCCTTCGCGTCCTTAAAAAAAAGGGACAGAAAGAGGGCCTTACCCGCGCGGCGAAAGAGCGCAAATACTTCGAGACCGGCACCGCCAAGCGCAAGCGCAAAAAGAACGAGGCGCGCCGCCGCGAGCGCAAGCGCATCTATAAGGAAAGGCAGATCCTCGGCTTCTAGGCTTGACAATCGCCCATTACTGGGATAAACTCATCCCGCAACAACAAAAGGAAAGTAAAAATGGATCATCAATCGATTTTCGACAAAGTGAAAAAGATAGTCGTCGAGAACCTGGGCGTCGAGGCGGACAAGGTTGTCGAGGCCGCAAGCTTCATCGAAGACCTTGGCGCCGACAGCCTTGACACGGTCGAGCTTGTCATGGCGTTGGAGGAAGAGTTCGGAATTGAGATTCCCGACGACGCCGCCGAAAAAATATTGAAGGTCGGCGACGCCGTTTCGTATATAGAGGCGAACGCCAAGAAATAAGGCCAAAAGGCCCGCGCCGCTTTCGCCAAGTCCACACTGGCGGAACGCGCGGCGGACGGCCGGGTTTTTACAGGCCGCAGCACATGCGGCCGCCGAATAGAAAACTTCCCGCAATCGCGGGAAGTTTTTTTTCACGGGCCATATCCGCCCCGGATATAAAATAATTCTATCCGAGGCTTATAAAGCGTTCGGCTATCTCCCCAATTGTTTGTATACCATAATGAGGTTTAATA
>JAIRTB010000093.1 GCA_031255155.1 Rickettsiales bacterium | reverse complement strand
CTGCTTTGCGTGGTGACGGAGCCGTCGGGGTTGACCCTCCTTTCAACAATGCCGCTTGATCCGTCCGAGCCGTCCGAATCGTCGCCCATCTCGGCCTGGACAGTTATCGCCTCGGCCTTGGCCATGTCGTTTTGGAAGCCATCGAAAGAGAGGATGACCATGGCGAGTATAGTCTTTAACGGCGCGCCGTCGCAAGTTTCCTTGCCGCCCTCCTTAATCTTGGCGAAATAGGATTTCGTCTGCTCGCTCAACCGGGCGTCGGCCTTTATCTCGTCCGCCTTGCCAGCAAGCTGAGTGCAGAAATAGCGGACCGTAGATTCTATTTCCGCGGCATAGCTTTCGTTGCCGTATGCATGTTTGAGCGTGTCCGAAAAAGACGCGTTAGCCATCGCGTCAAACGGCAACAACGCCGCAAGCGCTAGTATTGGTAATTTATTCATAGGGAGACTCCTTTCCTAAGCAGGAATTATCTCATAAATCGGGCAATTTGTCAACCAAGCCCGCCCCCCCCCCCCAACATTTTGTATTTTCAGGGAAAATTGTGTTTCGGGACAAAATTTTTCCACCTTGTTCCATAATTTTTTATGCGTTTTTATCGAATCGCGTAGAGAATCGATCAAAAATTGCCTCTCGGCTCTATCGACGAAAAATCCCGCCGCGCGACATTTTTCGTTGGGGAATACGGGTTCGAATCCGCCGCGCCTGTCGCAGGATTTTCACGACTTTTTTATTTTTATGGCGGCGGGGGATTTTTGATATTATTTATTATTGCGACGGCGGGAATTTTCTGGCTTTACCGCTATAAAAAAAGCTTGGCATATTTATTATCGGCGGCATGGGAAAAGAAAAAAATCCCCGCGCGGGGCGGGGATTTTTACTCAATCGGAGGAAGCGGGCTTAGTTCGGTATCACCATTTGCAACACCTGGACCCAGCCGGGTTCGCCGCCGAAGCCGTCGCTGTAATACACATGCCCGGCGACGCCCTCTTGGATGACTCCTTTGCCGCCCCGGCCGCCTTCGCCATTGCCAGCGTGAGAAGGCCTGTAGTTGGCATAGCCGCCAGCCTCATACTTAACGCGCAGCTTGGACCAACCCCCGCCGCCGCCGCGAGCGACGAACTCGCGCCCGTTCACCGCGACCCTTGTCTGGCCGCCGGCGACTCCATCGTGGCAGTTGGACTGGCCACTACCATTCCAAGAGCAGCTATATGTGCAACCCGCGACATTGAACACATCCCCAAGGTTGACATTCACTCCGTTCACGGCGTTCGCATCGCGACCCGCGGACATATTGGAGCCCATATCGCCGCCGTTGCCTCCAAGGCCGATAGTGATGTTAACGGTGGTGGCACGGTCAAGCACCACTATGTCGCTTTCGACAAGCTCGCCGTTGCCGCCCGCGCCCGAGTTGCCCGGCCATCCGCAATTGCTGCATGTCGTCGAGCCCGAACCGCCGCCGCCGCCCGCAAGCCTAAACTTATACGCGCCGGGTTGAAGCGTAATGCTGGACCTGGGGTTGGACATCGGCTCGAACTTGCCGACGATGCACTTGGTCGCGGCGTAGGCCTTTTCGCCCACCTGTCCGGCGGGACAGGCTTTGCACGCGGTCTGGCCCGTCTGATCCTGATACGACTGGACGGGGCAGCCTATTTCTATACCCTGAGGGCAGGAGTAGCCCACGCGGCATGTCTGGCACTGGCCGGCAGCGACATTGAAGTTCAAGCCGGGCTGGCATCCGCCGATCATGCCGTCCTTGCATATCGCTCCGGCGGGGCACGCCTCGGGCGCGACCATCCCTTCGCGCGGGCAATAGCGATTGCCGCAATTCACGGGAGTTTTCGACCCTTCGGGGCAATAGCTTCCCTTAGGGCAGATCGTCGGGACGCGCGTGGCGTCGCCCGCCGCGCAGGAATACCCCGCCTTGCACGGAACGCATTTACGCCCGTCCAACAGAGTGCCCGCATCGCACCATATCGGCTCGCACGTGCCGGTGTCGGGGAAAAACTGTTTCTTGGGGTCGTTGCAATCGCACGACACGCCCACGGATTTCGTCCCCTCGGGGCAGATTTTCGGCTCGACCGCGCCCTTGAACGCGACATACTCGTTCTTGGCCAGGTCGACCTCTTGATTGAATATGCCCGTATCGCAATACGAACCCACGGTGCACAGCTCGCACCCTTCGTCGCCCATGCCGTTGCCGAAATAGCCCAGGTTGCACCGGCACGCGTTCATGGAATCGTCGAAAGTGGCATTATACGCGCACGGAAGGCACACATCCGGATTCATGGGGTCGGCCGAGCTGCCCTCGGGGCATTTCCGGACGCAGGTCTTTGGATCCTGGCTGCCGGGGCTTTTCGTAACATATCCCATAGGGCACGAGATGCACTCCAACAACTCGGCCCCGGCGTCCTTTATTTGCGCGGCATAGGTGTTATACGGGCATTGGAGCTCGACTATCTGCTCTTTGCCGGCCAACAGCCTCGGCGTGGCAAGCGCGGGGACAAGGCACGCATCCTCGGTATCGGGGTCTATGAATATGGTCTGACTATCCTTTTTCTCCCTTTTCAACGGCGCGCCTATAGGGCACATCAGGTCGGTGTCGAGGCAATAAGTCTTGCCCTTGGGGTTAGAGCGCTGGACAAAGCGGGGAGCGCACGCGAACACCACCGCCTCGGACTCGTCCACCCACGACGCGGGCCGGGGATAAGGCGATTCTTTGGTCCATTGCGACTCCAACGCGTCGTCCGGCTCGCCGCAGACTTCGTCGGGGGACTTGTAATACTTTACATCGCCGTCGTCGTCATAGGTTTTTTTCAGGACTTGGCCCACGGGGCACGCGTCATCCTCGACGGACTCGTCTATCGCGCGGGCATTGGCTCCGACCTTGGCCATGGCGGCCATGGCCGCGCGGTTGCGCATTTGTAGACCCGCCGCGCGCATAGGCCTTTTGCCTCCGGCGGCCATGCGTTTGGGATTATTCCTCAAAGAATTGGCGCGGGCATTGCGGCTGACAGCGCTTGCCCGGCGAGCGCCGCCCGCACGGGATTTACCTCCCGTCGCGGCGCGAGCCGACCCGGCCCGGGATTTTCCTCCCGACGCCGCACGCGCGGAACTTGTCTTGGATTTTCCAGCCGTCGCGGCACGGGCGCTTCCCGCCTTTCCCTTCTTCGCCGTCGATCCAGCTCTCGCGCTATTTCCTGATCGCGCCTTATTCCCGCCCTGCGCCCTTTGCTGCTGCGCCTGCGTTCCCTTTATTCCCATCAGCAGCATTCCCACGCTTACCGCTATTACAGCACATATTCGCTTTATCATTTCTTTCTCTCCTT
>JAIRTB010000084.1 GCA_031255155.1 Rickettsiales bacterium | reverse complement strand
CGGCCCTCCAAGCTATCCGAAATGGTCGGGCAGGAAGTCCTTGTCCAGACGCTTACCAACGCGATCAACCTGGACCGCCTGCACCACGCCTATATCTTTACCGGAATCCGCGGCGTGGGCAAGACCTCGACCGCGCGCATAATCGCGAAATCCCTCAACTGCACCGCGGGAACCAAGGCCCAGGCCGAGCCATGCGGCACATGCGAAAACTGCCGCGCCATAGCCGAGGACCGCCACATAGACATAATCGAAATGGACGCCGCCTCGAACACCGGCGTGGACGATGTGCGCCAGATAATCGACGGCGCCCAATACAAGCCGGTCCTGGGGCGCTATAAAATATACATAATCGACGAAGTCCACATGCTTTCCAGGTCGGCTTTCAACGCCCTCCTTAAAACACTCGAAGAGCCCCCGCCTTTCGTCAAGTTCATTTTCGCCACGACGGAAATCCGCAAGGTGCCCGCGACCATACTTTCCAGATGCCAGAGATTCGACCTCACCCGCGTAGAGCCCCAGGCTTTGTTCGACCATTTCAAGCGGATATGCCTTGCCGAGGGCGCGGACATAGAAGACGAGGCTTTGTCCATTGTCGCGAAAATGGCCGACGGCAGCGTCCGCGACGGGCTATCCCTGCTTGACCAGATCATCGCCAACCACACCGCGGACGGCCCGATCACATCGGCTTTGGCCGCGAAAATCCTCGGCCTGGCGGGAAGGGGCGCCATCCTGGACCTATTCGACGCCATCGCCAGCGCGAACGCCCCCGGCGCTTTGGACATGCTTGGCGCCGCCCTGGCGGGAGGGGCGGACGCCGCCGCGGTCCTTGCCGACCTATTGGAGGCCACGCATTTCATCACCCGCGCGAAGGTCGCCCCGGCCTCGCTTGCCCTTTTGCCCATGACCGAGGCCGAGCGCGAGCGGATAAAGGCTTTCGCGGACAGGCTTGGCATTTCCGCGCTGTCGCGCATGTGGCAGATGCTGCTTAAAGCCTTCGACGAGCTTGGCAAGGCGGCCCGCGCCGACAGCGCCATCGAAATGGCCATAATACGCATAACCCATGCCGGGACTTTGCCATCGCCGGCGGAAATCGCCGCACGAATCGAAGACTCGGGCACCGACTCCCGAGCAAAAAAAAAATCCGGCCTAGGGTTCGACGGCAACGGCGACGACCGCGCGGCCGCCTTGGAAACCACCGAGGCTTTATCGGCCCTGCTGCGCTCCCGCCGGGAGGTCATCCTTGCCAAAGATGTCGAAAACCACGCGCGGTTCGTCGGCTTCGCGAACGGGGTTTTAGAGCTGAACTTCTCGGACGGCCATCCGCGCGAGATAGTGCGCAACCTGAACGATTTTTTCGCGCGCGAGGGAATCGCCGCCCGCGTGGAGCATTCATCCGCCCTTGGCGCGCCAACCATCGCGGAGGCCGCTTTGGCCGCTTTCGAGGAGCAAGCCGCAGAGTTCGCCGGGAACCCCATACTATTGGAGATAGAGCGTCTGTTCCCCGGGGCCAAGATCGCCAGGGTAGAGTAGGGCTGGCCGGAAACTATCCGGGCTCCGGGGGACTTCGCCGCCGCGTTCCCTATATCCCTATCGTTTCGATTTTTAATAGACAAGATCCTTTCAAAATGGTATTCTTATCATGGAAGGGGGTTCGAAACGATACATTTTTCAAAAGAAGACTTTGATATCGCCTATGAGAAATATGTCGAGGAGTCCAATCGTCGATACGATTTCCTAAAATCGGAAAACTCGTCCGAATCTGTGGGGGGAGGTAATCGCCAACCGGGGGACATTTTCGACTATGCCCTGAAAGGATTAAAGCTTATGCAACAAGACCCCGTGGGACGAGCCATATTGGACACGATCGCCAAACTTAAATGACAAGCCAAAAAAACCAAGCGAATGGCGCGGGGCCGATGGCGAAGCGGCAAGCCAGAAAACGATGCGGACGGCGAAGCCGATGGCGCAGCGGCCGATCCCCCTAGACCCCGGCGGGAAGTTTGAGGCCGTTCGTAGCCTCCTCCATCGTCGCGGTCGAAATTTCGTCCGCTCGCGCCTTGGCATCGTTGAACGCCGCCACGACTAGATCTTCTAGATTTTCCTTGTTCCCGGCGCTTAAAAGCGAAGCGTCTATCGAGGCGCGTCTTGCCGCCTTCAAGCAGGTCATCGTTATTTTCACCAAGCCGCCGCCGCTTTGCCCGTCGACCTCTATCTTGGCCAGCTCGTCCTGGGCTATGCGGACTTTGTCCTGCATCGCCTTGGCCTGTTTTACGAGTTCGTCCAATTGATTCATCTTGTTTCCTTTCTATGGGGTCGTCCGATTATACGATATTTTTATTTCTAATCAAGATAAATCATACGGCATCGCCTATGTTCGGAATCGGGGAAGCCGCATAGCACAGGGATCACATATCCCTACGCCCGTTCAAGGCCTCCTCTATCGTGCCGCTGTCCAGGTAATCAAGCTCGCCCCCGATCGGCACGCCATGCGCAAGGACCGTTATCTTGACCCCGGTGTCCTTTATCAGCCCAGCTATATAGCTTGCCGTTATCTTGGCGTCGATGGTCGCGGGAAGCGCGAATATAACCTCGGACACGCCTTGCCCCCTTATCCGGTCCGCAAGCGTCCCCAGATTCAAATCTTTCGGCTCTATGCCGTTTATCGCGGACACTATGCCGCCCGTAAGGTGGTATCTGCCATGGAAAAAGCCGCCCTTTTCCAACGCCCACAGGCTTGCCATATCCGAGACCACGCACAGGGTTTTCGAATCCCTGGCCGGGTCGGCGCAGATAGAACACGGCTCGTCCGTATCGAAATTGCCGCACACCGGGCAGCGTTTTATCTTGTCCGCAACCTCCCTAAGCGCGTCCATAAGCGGCAGCAGGCGGCCCGCCCTGTCCCCTATCAGCCCTATGGCCGCCTTGGCCGCCGCGCGACGGCCAAAGCCCGGTATGCGCGAGAGGGCTTTTATCAAATCGTCGATTTCGGCGGATATTTTCATATAAAGCGCCTGGCCGTCTCCTTATTCCTTTCCTTGAACGCCGAATCGTTCAACAGCATATAGATCAGCGCCTCCTCGTATCCCGCGAGCGTGCCGCAATCGAGATATACCTCGTCGGGGCCGACCGGGAACGTGCGGATCTTCATCTTTGGGTTCTTTTCTATGAAATGATTAAGGAAATCGTTATGGTGCAGCTCTTTGCCGCCCATTGCCGCGCTCCATTCCGGAGTGCCCGGGGTGTCCGCACGGTCGGCCATCTCTTCCTGCACCCTGGCGCTTGCCCGGTCGAAAAACCACAATGTATGCGCGGCGTCCCGGGACTTGCTTGAAACGGGCTTTTCCCGGAACACGCCGTCCTCTATTATCCCCCAGCGCGACGGGTCGTCGACCTTGCGCGTGCAGAACATATGCCCGCCCACGCCGTCGGCGACATACTTTTTCAGCGCCCTCACCACAAAGCCTTCGCCCCCGTCCCCGGGATTCTTTTTCAGCACCATGTCGTCCGGCATGCGGACAGCAAGGTGCCTGCCCCCGGCAACTTTATTCGCCAACCCGACCGCGTGGGCCAGGCCTTTGGGCTCGGGCTGAATCACATACTTCAAATCCACCCAGCTTGGAAGATAGAGGCTTTGCAGCAATTCGAGCCCTATCAGGTTGCCAGATTTCTTGAACTTCTCCTCTATATTCTCCTCGCGCGTGAAGCAAAGCTCGAACGCCTCTCTGGCCCGCTCGTCGCTGACCACTATCGTGATATGCCTAACACCGGCGGAGATCGGCTCGCGGATTATATAATCTATTATCTTGCGGCTGCCGAACGGGACAAGCGATTTATGCGGAATCCCTTTGGAATGCGGATAATTGCGCGTGCTTTTTCCCGCCGCGAGGATTATGAATTCTATGTCGTCCATCTTACTTTTATCCCACCCCCCTCATTGATAAACAGCGTTTCGGATTTCGGCCCCGGCATGCGCCCGGCGGCTTTGGTCCGCAATTTTACCCGCACAGCCCCCCTTATCCGCATATCCCTTTATTCATACACCCCTTTTTTATGCGCGGGATTCATACCCTATAATCCCCATGCGATAATCCCCATGCGCGCGGAGAGGGGAGCTATACATTATTTTCGGAATCTTTTTCCCTGTCCCTATCTTTGTCTTTATCCCTTTTTATATTCTTGTCTATGCGAGGGAGCAACTTGCGCGTGAACTTGAAGTTATCCCTTGCAAACCGGCTTTCCGTAAGCAGCGTATACAGCAGCGCCTTTTCATATCCTTCGGTCGTGCCGCAGTCGAGATAGACATCGCTTTCCCTTTTGGCCTCGACCTTGATGCGCATGGCCTTTGGATCCCGGTCGACCGCCCGGTTCAGGGCCGGGATGAAAGTATGCTCGCCGCCCACCAGCCCGGCCACCTTTTGCCCCGCGTCCAGGCGCTTGGCCTCGGACAGGAGCTCTTCGCACACCTCGCGGTCGAATATAATAAAGCCGCAGGCGGCGTGGTCGCCCTTGGCGTTATCCGGCTTTTCCACATAGCGGCCGTCCTCTATTATCCCCCAGCGCGACGGATTCTTGACCCGCCTTGTTATAGCCATATTGCCCTTGCCGCCGCCGGCCAGGTATTTCGCGACCGCCCTTTTGTATATAGGCGCCCGGTCCTCGGGGTATTTGGCCCCATGGTCGGCAAGAAACACATCGTCGGGCCATATCATCACTACGCCGCGGCCGGTTTCGCGAATCGGCCCATAGGCAAGCGCCGTCGCGTGCCCAGTGCCTTTTGGCTCGGCCTGGACCACATACTTTATTTCCACCCCGTCCGGTATATAGAGCGACTTTAAGAGTTCCAGACGCGCGGTGTCGCCCTTTTTCTCGAACTTCTTTTCTATATCCGGCTCGCGCCGGAACGCGCTTTCGAACGCATGGATCGCGTCCTGGCTGGACACCACTATGGTTATATGCCTGCCCCCGGCGGCCAAGACTTGGCCTATGACCTCGTCTATGACCTTGCGGCTGCCGAACGGGGCGAGGGATTTATGGGGCAGGCCCTTAGAGTGCGGGTAATTCCTTGTCGCCTTGCCCGCGGCCAGTATCACGAATTCAAGGCCCTCGGCGTTTGGCGTTTGTTCAAGCAACTTCTCGGGCCGGGTGAAGCGCCGCTTGACCGCATACCACAGCCTTGAAACAAGACCTTTGATGCCGTGGCCCTTCAAAGGCTCTTGGAAAATATCGTTCATTTCGCTCCTTATCTCGATTAATCCTTATCTCAGAAACCTTGCGGAGCTTATACGCATTATATTTCCGTGTCAAGTTCCGCAAGCCTTGTCCGTGGACAAAATATATTTTTTGTCTTGACAAATAAGCTGGCCTATTTTAATATTTCGTCCATAAACCAATAAAGAGGGTTCGACATGAAGAAAACACTTGCTTTTATCGTGGCGCTGCTGGCTTCTTCGACCGTTATCAAGAAGAAAAAGGCCTATGCCGGGATGTTCGACCAAGCCAAAAGCCCCATAGAGTTCGGATGGGAGGTCGGCCCCTCTTATCTTGCCCTTAAACAGACCGGCGTGCGCCAGATGCGCTCGGCCCTGCCTTATCTTTCCGAGAGAATCAACACCTTTGGCGTATTCGTCGGCTTGGACGCCAAGGCATACGACACTTTCCGCCTGTTCGCAAGCATAGAAACCTTCGAGGATTTCGGCGGCGGCGGCGGATTCCAGCCCTATGAGAGCATTTACACCATAGGCGCGGAGGCCAAGTGGAACATGTTCGTCATGGGCTTGTCCCACGACTGCACCCACCCCATAATCAACGCAAAGGACAGCCTTGACGCCAGCCAGAACTATTACAAAGAAGGCGCGAACACCAAGATCTATATACGCATACGCGGCGGATTCGGCTGGTAAGGGCCGGGATGGGCAGGAAGGGCAGGCGTTGCAAAAGGGGAACCTTGACGCTTGGGCCGGGAGGCAAAGGGCGGGGGCGGCTCGGGAAAGAAAGCCTCGACACGCTGTATGACCGGCGGCCAGATACGGGGCGGGGGATCAGCTTCTCAACTCTCCGCCAAGGCGGGCGGCGGCGGCAACGGCTTTGTCGAACGCGGCGGCGATTTCCGCCTCGGACAGCGTTCTGTCCATAGCCCCTATGGCAAGGCGGATGCCTATCGCGCGTTTGCCGCCAAGCCTTGCATCCTTATAAACATCGAACACGGACGCCGAGAGAATCAGCGGATTCTTTTCTTTCATAACCGCATCTTTGACCTGGCCGGCGCCGACATCCGGGCCGAACAGCATCGAAAACTCTCTATGGCTTGCCGGGAAAGGCGATACGGCAAGCGCTTTTTTCGCGGACTTTCCGCTTTTGGGCGCGGGCAGCATATCCAAGCGCAGCTCGAAGAAAAACGCGTCGGCTTTGAGCCCGAACCCGGCCGCGTGCGACGGGTGGATCTGTCCGAACAGGGCAACCTGCCTCCGCCCCATCATAACCCGGCCGCCGGCGGACGGATTCACCCATTCGGGCAAGCCTGTTTTTTCCAATGGCAGCCTGTCCAGCGAAACGCCATAGATTTCCAGCGCCCGGGCAAGCGCCGCCTTTGCGTCGTATAGCGAATACGCGCCTTTGTCCTGCCACGCCCCGTCGGCCCGCGGCCCGCACAGCAACGCGGCGGCGGCCTCTTCCTGCGAGGGTTCGCCGTCCGGGCCTTTTCGTTCGGAAAACACGGGTCCGACCTCGAACACAGCCACGCTTGACACGGATTGCGCGCGGTTATACGCCGCCGCGGACAGCAGGTTCGGGACTATGCTCGCCCTCATCGCACCCAAGGTCGAGGCTATGGGATTGGACAGCGACACCCCGGACGCGCCGAAAGACTTCGCCCCGTCCATAAAGCTATAAGTATAGGTTTCGGAAAGGCCCGTCGCCGCAAGCGCCCGGACGAGCCTTTGCCGCCGCGCCTGGGACGGCGCAAGCGTCGCTTTGAGCCCGTCCTTGACCACCGACACGGACGGCAGCCTGTCATAGCCGTATATGCGGGCGAGCTCTTCGGTAATATCCTCGGCAATGGCCAAATCGCCCCGCCACGACGGCGGCGTTATTTTCAAAACCTCGTCCGAGCCGGACACTTGGCAGCCCAGGCCCTCCATGATCCCGCGCATACGGCCGGCGGGCATATCGACGCCTATCCTTTGCTCGAAAAGCCTTGCCGGAAACGCGATTTCGCGCGGGACATAGGGATTCTCGCCGGTCTGAATTATCTGAGAGACTTGGCCGCCGCACGCCTTTACAATCAATCCCGCGGCGATTTTCAAGCCCCACATTGTCGAGCCCGGGTCTATGCCCCGCTCGAACCTATATTTCGAATCGCTTTCCAACCCAAGCCTTTTCGCCGTGCGGCGGATCGCCCCGGGATCGAAATAGGCGCTTTCGAGGAGAACGTTCCTTGTCCCTTCGCCGCAGCCGGACGCAAGCCCGCCCATTATGCCGGCCAGGGACTGGACGCCGTTATCGTCCGCTATCACCGCGTCCGTTTCGTCAAGACTATACACATTGCCGTCGAGCGCCTCGAACCTTTCGCCCTTTTTCGCGCGGCGCACCGTCAAAGGCCCCTTTATCCTATCCGCGTCGAACACATGCAGCGGGCGGCAGAACTCGTACAAGCAATAGTTCGTTATATCCACAAGCGGATTTATCGAACGGCATCCGACCGCGCGCAGATACCGCGCCAGCCACGGCGGGCCTTGCCGGTTATCCACATCCCGGATATGGAGCATGACGAAATGCCTCGCGATATCCTTCGCTTGGTTCACCACCTTTATAGCGCTTTGGAAACCGGGCGCGACCTCGGGGATTTCGGGCGCCTTGAACCGTCCGAAGCCCCCGGCGGCAAGGTCCCTCGCTATGCCGACAACGCCAAGACAGTCCGGGCGGTTGGGCGTTATCTCGGCATCGTAGAGCACTTCGAGGCCATATTTCCCGGCCAAGGCCCCGGCCGCTGGCATGCCCGCCGCCGCGGAGGAATCAAGCTCTATTATCCCATCGCCGCCCGGGCCAAGGTTCAGCTCGGCCTCGCTGCACATCATCCCGTCGCTTGCCGCGCCGCGGATTCGTCCGGCCTTTAACTTTTCCCCCGTCGAGGGGATTTTGTCCCCGGGCCGGGCCAATATGCCCTTCAACCCCTTCCTTGCGTTCGGGGCGCCGCAGACGACATTTAGGATTTCGTCCCCGGAATTTACCTTTAAGCAATGCAGGCGGACGCTGTCCGGATGGGGGGCGCATTCGACGATTTCGCCGACGACAAAGCCTCCAAGCGCGGCGGAGGCGTCTTTTATATCCTCTATCTCCAAGCCAAGCATGGTAAGCGCGTCTTGGATTTTTGCGGCGCTTGCGTCCGTTTCCAGATATCTTTTCAACGACGAGAGCGTGAATTTCATTTCGTTTCCTTTCCTTTATACGACGCCCCGCCGGGACGACCTATTCACACGGACGCTTGGCCCCGCCAGGACGCTTGGCCCGGCCCGGACGCTTGGCCCCGCATATCCGCCTAGCCTGCGTTCAATCCGGACGGGACCGAGGGGAAGTCTATCGGGTCGAAGCCGTAATGCCCGATCCACCTTAGGTCGCTTTCGAACATCCTGCGCATGTCCGAGACGCCGTATTTCAGCATGGCCAAACGCTCTATCCCCATGCCGAACGCGAACCCCTGATACTCCCCGGGGTCGACGCCGGCGTTCGCCAGCACGTTCGGGTGGACCATGCCGCAGCCCAATATCTCTATCCAG
>JAIRTB010000030.1 GCA_031255155.1 Rickettsiales bacterium | reverse complement strand
TCCCGGGATGCCCGTTGTGTCCCTTGATCCAGACCCACCGGATCCGCCGCTCGGAATCGAGGCTGTCAAGCGCCTGCCAAAGATCTTGGTTGGCGACGGGCTTGTTGTTCGCGTTTTTCCAGCCGCGCTTTTTCCAGGCGTGGATCCATGTCGATATGCCGCGCTGGACATATTGGGAATCGGTGAGCACTTCGGCCTGGGAGCCGATAGGAATGGCGCGCAAAGCCTCGATTACCGCGACAAGCTCCATCTTGTTGTTCGTGACGCCCGCCGCGCCGCCGTAAAGCTCCCTCCGTCCGTCCGGGGAATCGATGACGACGCCCCACCCTCCGGGACAGGAATTCCCGTTGTTTCCGCTGCAAGCCCCGTCCGTGTAAATCGCGATCATGTCGACGATTATAGCGATAAAAACCTTGACTTTCAAGAGATTTCAAACTATTATGACGCATAATTTTTGCAAGGAACGCCCGAAATGAAAACGAAAAGCTCGCTGAAATCCGCCAAAAAGCGCTCGAAAAATATCCAGTTGGTCCGCCGGGGCAAGACCGTGTTCGCCCTGGACAAAAAGAATCCGCGCTTTAACGCAAAGCAGGGTTAGGGCGTTGTTCGCCGTCGGTTGCGATATAGAGCGGGTCGAAAGGTTCGAGGAGCGTCCGGCCGCGTTTTATGCCAAAATATTCACTCCGAACGAAATAGCGTATTGCGAAAGGCAATTCCGCCCGCGGGAACACTTCGCGGCGCGATTCTGCGCCAAAGAAGCGGTGGTCAAGGCTCTGGGCGGGCTCGGGATAAAAGGGGTCCATTACAAGGAAATCGAAATCGGCCGGAACGGAGCCACTACTGTGGCGCACCTTTCCGGGATTCGGGCAAGCGTTTCCCTCTCGCACGCGGGGGCTTATGCCATGGCCACAGCAATGCTGCGCATATCGCCAGAATAAGCAGGTTTCCGGTATAAGAGAATAGGGTCCGCCCGATTCGCGCTGGGATGTAAGAGTCCAACACCCCAAAACCGTCAAGCCTTGCGATTACCCGGCCATAAGGGGATACGACGGCCGAGATACCGCGATTCGCGGCGCGCACGATTGGAATTCCTTCCGCGATAGCGGCATATTTCACGCCTATAAAATGGACAAGCTTTCCGAAAGGCGGGAACCACCCGTCGCTGGAAATGTTGGCTATGAAATCGGCGTCGGTTTCGTGGACGGAATCGAAAATCACCTCGTAGCATATGTAAGGAGACGCGGCAAGCTGGCCGACGCGCAAAATCGGCTTTGACCCCAAGCCCGGGGCGAATTCCTTGGCCTCGGTTATAAATCCGCCGAAAGGCAGCCATTTAGGGATGTATTCTCCATAAGGCGAAAGCATGCGCTTGTCGTATTGCGCGGCGATTCGGCCGTTTTTTATATGGGCAAGGGAGTTCAGGCGATACGCCCCCGCCGCGCCGTATTCAAGCTTTTCGAAACCGGTTATCAAATCCGCCCTGTCCGGCACCGCGGCGGCCAGGCGGTCCAGATATGGCGACGAATAGCGCAAATCGGCTTTGATGGCGGTCTCGGGCAGGATGAAAAGGTCGATTTTTTCCGCGCCTTGGGCCTGCAAAAGCTCTAAGGTCTTTGCGAAGTTGTTCTCAAATTCAAGCGAAGTGTTCTCCCCCGAGATGATGGCGATTCGCGTGTTCAACGCGGTGCGCCCCTCCGGCTGGGCAAGCCTGTATCCGCCCCAGGAAATAACGCCCGCGGCAATAGCGCACACGATATTCCACCGCCGGGCCAAGATCGCGCCCGCGAATAAAAGCGTAAGGAAAGTAAGCCCCTCTCTGCCGAGCAAAGCTATGGATTGCGAGATCAAAGGCGCGCCGGCCCAAACGAATGATAAAACTGGTATTGGAAAAGTAAGCTCGTAAAAACATACGACGCGGATTAAGTCGAAAATGGTGAAAGCGGCCGGAAAAACGAACCATCGCTTGGCCTTTGGGTAAAGCAAGGCGACTCCCCAGGCCGCGCCGGCGTATAGGGCGGCAATGCCGCTTATCAGGGCCAGGAGTAAATAGCCTATGCAGTAATGCTCGGGCGATATGACGCGGAAAGGTTGGACCATCCATATGTCCGCCGCGAAATAAACCGCCCAAGCGATCAGGAAAACCCTGTTGAAAAAGAACTTTGGAATCCGCCGCGCATTCCTCGCCAAAACCCGCGCCCAAGCACAAGCCGCGCCGCGGGTCATCTATTTCTTATCCCCTGCGGCCGCTTCTGCGGCGGCGGGCTTGACCGCGGGAACCGAAGCTTTCGCCGAGCCGTTGATGTTCATCGCGGGAAGGATCACCGTGTTGAATACCTCTTCGCCCCGGCCAAGGTGTTCCGCGGCAAGGTCGGTGTTGGGCACCTCTTTCGTGCTGGCGAAATTTCCTCCGGCGTTGCTGGTCTGCGCGGTATAGATGTTGGTGCAAATGCCCTTGGAATTCACATACATGTTCCGGAATTTATAGATATAGACATCGTTCATGTTCCTTTCGACCGGGGTCACGTCCGTCCACGAGCTGCCGCAATCTTTGCCGCAGTTCTCGCTATGGGCGGTTTGTACAACTTGGGTGTATTTGTATTGGAAAGTGTCTTTCAAATCGAAAGTCGAAAGTTCAAGCTTGAAGTTGCCGTTTGACGACCCTCCGCAGTTCATGCGCAAAAGGAAATCGTAAATGGCGTTCAAATCCGCCTTGACCGGAGCTACAATCGCGCTCTCGTAATTGGGTAGGTCCACACAGTATATCCGTTCGTATCCTTCGACGGCGCCGGTTATACTGGTCAGTTCCTTGTTGATTTTCACCGCTTCTTCTTCCTTGGTCTTTACATCCCCGTCCTTGTTTATATAAACGGACTGGTTCGCGATGATTGGGGCAAGCTCGGCGGCGATGCCCTGTTTAGCGCCAAGGAACTGCCGCACGTCTTTCGCGCCGCATTTGCCCCACGGGCTGTATGTGCCGTCGGGCAGGTTGCCTCCGCAAACGCTTATGAAAGCCGCCTGAACCTTGCTCATGCACGCGGGAATCATGGCGTTTGAGTATTTCGACGCGATTACTCCCGCGCGCTGTTTGGAATTCTCGATCTGCTGGATGGTAAGCTCGTTGCGCTGGTTGTCGATGTCGATATCCTGCTTCATTATGTCGATAAGGGCTTGGTTCTTCATCTTGTATGCGGCCAGGTTCATCTCTTTGCGCTGGATAGCTATGTCAGTGTTAACCTTGACAACCGAGAGTAGGGCATCGGCGGTTTTCTGCTGGTCTTTGGTTTTGCGGGCGATAATTTTGG
>JAIRTB010000011.1 GCA_031255155.1 Rickettsiales bacterium | reverse complement strand
CGTCCAGCTCGTAAAGCGGAAAGTCGACGATGAACGCGAACTTGAACACTCCGCGGTCTATCAAATCAAGATCGGAGCCCAATTTCGCGCGGACAACGCCCGCGAATTTCCTTGCGGCGGCGGGCTTGGCGCAGACGAAAAACACCGAATCGCCGGGCAAGGCTCCGCTCCCTTTCCTTACCGCATCTATGCGCGAGGAATCCAAATTCTTGGCTATGGGGCCTTTGGCCGAGCCGTCGGACGCGAACTGGATATAGCCCAAGCCAGCGGCGCCGTTTTCGCGCGCCCAGCCGTTCAAGGAATCGAACCACGACCGCGGGCGATCGGCGCTTGCGGGGGCTTTCACCGCCTTGACTATGGCGCCATTTTCCGCGATATCCTTCGCAAAGACGGCGAACCCGGACCCGGCGAACGCGGATGTCAAGTCGCAAACGACCAGAGGGTTCCTTAAATCCGGCTTGTCGCTGCCATAAACTTCCATAGCGTCGGCATACGCGATAGTCCGCCAATCCATGCGCCGGCCGCCGCCGAACTTGGAAAAAATATCCTCAAACAGCCCTTTGACGACGGCAAGGACATCCTCCTGGGCCGCAAAGCTCATCTCCATATCAAGCTGATAAAATTCAAGCACGCGGTCGGACCTGGTATCCTCGTCGCGGAAGCACGGCGCGACCTGAAAATACTTGTCGAAACCGGCCACCATGGCAAGCTGCTTGAACTGTTGAGGGGCCTGGGGCAGCGCATAGAATTTGCCGGGAAACTGCCGCGACGGGACAAGGAAATCGCGCGCGCCCTCGGGACTGCTGGCGGTAAGGACCGGGGTTTGCAGCTCTACAAAGCCTTGGGACCACAGATAATCGCGCATCTCCCTTATGACATGCGAGCGGAGCATTATTGTGTCGTGCAACTTTTTCCGGCGAAGGTCGATATAGCGGTATTTCAGGCGAAGATCCTCGGGGAACACCTCGTCCCCCTGAACCAAAATCGGCAGGATTTCCGCCTCGCTTAGCACGTCAAGGCTTGATATTTCAAGCTCGACGCGGCCGCTTGGCAGGTTCGGGTTCACGGTTTCGGGCGAGCGGCCGACTATTTCGCCCTCGACCGAGATTACGCTTTCTATGCGCAGGCGTTCCAGCCGGGAAAAGTGTTCGTGCCCCTCGGACAGAGTGCATTGGGTTATGCCATAATGGTCGCGCAGGTCTATGAACACCAAGCCGCCGTGGTCGCGCTTGGACGCTATCCAGCCCGCAAGGCGGACTTTCTTTCCCGTGAAAGACTCGTTTATCTCGCCGCATGTATTGGTTCTGTAAGCCATATAAAATCCTTTTTGAAATGCACGAATCATACGGCTTGGGCAGGGATATGTCAAGCGGCAACCTTGGAACGGAAATATTTTTTATATTGATAAATCCGTTTCTTTGCCATATCGTAGCTTTATTGCAACAATGTCATTTTGTTTTGACTTCGGCGGCGGGGCCGCGAAAACAAGGGAGGAAACCCATGGTGAATCAAAAATTCGAGGCGAAACATTATTTCGCGGCGGCAAAGCATCGGGACATAAACGAATTCCTGGCCGAAACCTGCGAAAAACACGGCATCAGATCCGGCACGATCTCGGCAATCGGAATGGTTCGCGACTTGACTTTGGGATTTTGGAATACCGATGCCAAGAAATACGAGGAGTATCAAGCGAACGAAATTTCCGAACTGGTGTCTTTGACGGGGGATATTTCATTGCTCGACGGCAAGCCTTTTTTCCACATCCATCTCGTTATATCCGACAAAAACGGGAAAACAACGGGCGGGCATTTGATAAAGGGAACTATATATTATTCGGAAATATCCATCGTGGCATATGAAAAACCTTTATTGTCGCGCAAGCTTGACGACGAGACGGGACTGAAAATAATATCCGGATTAAGCTAAAATTTCCCGCTTCGGCGCAATAATCCACGGATCGCGCAATGGGCATCGAGGGAGTTTTCGCGACGCACATAACGCGGCGGCGCATCGGATAAAAGCTTTTTACGGCGCCCTTAGATTTAAGATCAAAATCCTAAAAAAGCTCTTTACCCCCCCCCCTAAAAATATGCTATAATCGCGGCCAAGCGCCGATGGCAAAAGACTATTCGCGTCAACTCAAAAGGAGAAAAAACATGAAAAGAATTTCAACACTCACCCTGGCGATCGCCGCGGGGATATCGTTTGGAGTTTTCGCCCAGCGCGGAGGGCGGCCCGGCTCGCGACGAATGAGCGCGGCCGGCTCGGGGAGCCCGCCCTCGCTTGTGAAAGCCATACAATCGGGGACGGGCGAGGCTTCGCGCGCGGAATTGCTATCGACAAACGAGCAATTGGGCAAAAACATTATCCAACTGTCCGAGGAGCTCAACATTCTTCAACAACGCCTGGAAGCCTCAGAGGGCAACGCGGCAAAGGCGCGCGAGGCCAAGGCGGCGTGCATGAAAATCCGTTCGAAAGACAACCTTATGCTGGCCCTTGGGTTTGCGACGGGCGGCGGCGCGATATCGGCTATCGGCGGCGGATTGAATTTGGCGGGGCAGATAAAAAACCACTCGGACGCGAAAAAAGCCCGGGACGCGAAATCGATGGAAGTAGCGGGCGCTCTTAAATACGCCAAACTGGAAAATGTCGACAAAATAGAGGTGAACCGTTTCGTTATCTTAGAGATAGGAAAGTTTTCGTCGTCAAGCGTCGGAAATACAGAAGATGTGAACCGCATCAAAATGATAGCCGAAACCGCATATGGTCAACTATGCGGAAATAATACCATTACGACAGGCAGGGACTGCGCCATGAAAGCCGCAGATTCTGGTTATTGGATTCTCGACACGAATTCATTCAATATCATATATAATGGATTGAATACTATTATAAAAAGCTTCGAGGAACAAGAAAAGACCTCTGGTGAAAAAGCGCAGGCAAGTGAAATATTGCGCGTGGCAAAGGAGGAATATAGAGATGGGCTGACAGACGACCTTTTGACAATTATAGCGACATCATTCATAGAATCCATAGAAGGCCAATTTTCCGCATATACAAAAGACCCTTCAACAGACGATATACATATAATCCTATCTAGAACCCTAGAAAATTTCAAGAGGCTTAGGTCCTCCATATCCGCCTCTGTATCCGCGGCGGTGAAAGAAAAATACGGCGATGGAGCAGATTCGGGCGCAGGCGGAAAGGCGGGCGGCGCGACCATA
>JAIRTB010000094.1 GCA_031255155.1 Rickettsiales bacterium | reverse complement strand
CCCTTGAACAAAGAGGACCGGTCCACCAAAGTAAGCTCGCGAGTGCCGGGAGTCGTGGGATTGAACGTTTTCAGCGCCATTTTACCTCACCTCCGCGGAAAGGTCTATCTTTGCATCGCCGGCAAGCGACACATAGGCCTTTTTCATGCTTTTCGTTTTGCCGGATATGCCGCGGAAGCGGGTCTTTTTCGCGGCGACATTTATTATATTCACGCCCTTTACCGACACTTTGTAAATAGCCTCGACGGCGGACTTGACATCCTTTTTCGTCGCACTCGGGGCGATTTCGAACGCTACCTTGGAATGCTCGGACTGCGCCGAAGTCTTTTCCGTAACCAACGGGCGGAGCAGCACGCAATAGGTCTTTTCGGTTATTTTCGCAACATTTTCCATTTCAGTATTACACCTCGAACCTTTTCGCGAGGGCGTCTATGCCGTCTTTTGTCAAGACAAGCGCGCCGTGGCGGATTATATCATACACATTCGCGCCAATGGCCGGCAACACGTCGGCATCGGGGATATTCGCTATGGATTTCTTGAAATTCGCGTCCACGGCCGCGCCATCGACGAACAAGGGCCGGACGATTTCCAGCGCGGCAAGCTTGGCCGCGACGAGCTTGGTTTTCGGAGAATCCTGGGCAAGCGTGTCGACCACGACGATCTTGTTCTCGGACGCTTTGGCGGACAGGGCCATTTTCAAGCCCAGCGCGCGCAGCTTTTTCGGGAGCGCGGTTTCGTGGCTATGCGGACGCGGGCCGAATATCGTGGCGCCGCCCCTCATCTGAGGACTGCGCAGAGAGCCCTGGCGCGCGCGGCCGGTGCCCTTTTGCGCGAAAGGCTTTTTCGTGGTGCCGCTTATCTCGCTTATCACCTTGGTGCTATGCGTGCCGGCGCGGCGCTTGTCCAGCTGCCACCGCACCACCCGCGCAAGCACATCGCCCCGGACCGGCACGGCGAATATCGAATCGGGCAGGTCTATCGACCCCGATTTTTTCCCGTCCAGCGAAAGTATATCCTGTTTCATCATTATTCCCCTGCATCCGTTAACGCGGCAGGCTTGGCATCGGCGGGCATGGCGGCGGCGGGCGGAGCGGCCGGCTCTTGGGCCTCGACGGCGGCATCGCCGGCATTATCGACATTATCAGACTTGCCGGCCTTTATTATTCCGGCGGGCAGAGGGGCATCTTTCGGCAAGGGGCGCTTGGCCGCGTCGCGCACGAAAACCATAGATCCGTCCGAACCGGGGACCGCGCCCTTTACCAATATAAATCCTTCGGCGTCGTTCGCCTCGACCACGCGCAAGTTCTGCATAGTCACGGTTTTGCCGCCCATGCGGCCGGGCATCTTCTTATTCTTGAACACTTTGCCGGGATCCTGCCTTTGGCCGGTGCTGCCCAGCGAGCGGTGCGACACCGAAACGCCGTGGGAAGCCTCCAACCCGCGGAAGCCCCATCTTTTCATGCCGCCCTGATATCCCCGGCCTATGGTGATTCCCGCCACATCGACGAACTGGCCCGCGACGAAATGGCTTGGCAAAAGCGAATCCCCGACGGCTAGCGCGCAATCGGGGCTGACGCGAAATTCTTTCAACACTTTGGGGAGGAAATCGAGCCCGGACTTTTTAATATGGCCAAGCACCGGCTTTTTCACATTCTTTTCACGGGCATGGCCGGAGCCAAGCTGGACAGCCGAATATCCGTCCGCGCCATCGGACGATTTCACGGCGACGACGCGGCAATCGCCGACGACCAAAACCGAAACGGGCACGTGCCGGCCCTTGTCGTCGAATATGCGGGTCATGCCGGCTTTATATGCTATTATACCAGTCCTCATAACGCACCTATAATTCAACCTTTACATCGACCCCGACCGCAAGGTTCAAGTTCATCAGCGCGTCGACGGTGTGGGGCGTCGGATTCAATATGTCAAGCACCCTTTTGTGCGTGCGCATCTCGAACTGCTCGCGGCTTTCCTTGTTCACATGGGGCGAGCGGTTCACGGTGAACTTCTCTATCTTGGTAGGAAGGGGAATAGGCCCTATGACATCCGCTCCCGTGCGTTTCGCCGTGCTGACAATCTCCTTGGCGGCCTCGTCAAGGACTTGATTCTCGAAAGCGCGCAAGCGTATCCTTATATTCGAGCTTATCATATCTGCCTTTACTTCCTTTTTTATCCACAAACAGCCGCATCTTTGCGAATCGCGGCGCAAAGTGGTGCTAGGCTAAACTATCGAAAATAAAAAAGCAAGAACTTTTTTAGGAAAATCCTCAATTTTTTCGCGTATGCGCGGGAGGGCAGTTCCGGGACGGCTTGCCAACCCTATGAGGCGCATTATACCCTTGGGCGCGGGGTTGTCAACAAATAAAGAGAGCGGGCGCGGGATTCGTGCGCAGGCGGGCAGTTCGCGACGACAGGCGGAGGAGGATTCTCCGCGGAGGAGGCGGCATTGGCGGCAAGGGATTCGCCGCTGCCGCGGTTATGGCGTCGCACGCCGGGCGACGCGGGCTTTCCACGCCGGGCGCGGTCCCTATTATTTTTATTTCGAGCCAGAGCGAGGCAGGCGAGGGCTCTGCCTTACCGGCTCTCGTCTTTTTTCCGCAGGCCGTATAGTTCGAGAATCAAGGGGTGGCGCTCTCTTACCAACTGGGCAAGGGCGCCGCCGGACGAATTGGATTCATCGGACGAATCGGAAACGCCGCCTATCTGCTTTTTTATTTTT
>JAIRTB010000027.1 GCA_031255155.1 Rickettsiales bacterium | reverse complement strand
CTTGCGGATGTAAGGCCGTGAACCTTGGCCGCCTCGTCCCCTATCGCCCGGCCGGGGTTCACATAGACATGGAAAGTCCGGCCGGTAAAGCTATGCCCGTTCATCTCGACGCAGCCGATTTCGACTATGCGGTCGTCTTCGGGCGAAAAGCCCGTCGTTTCGGTGTCGAACACTATTTCGCGCCTGCGCTCCATGGCCCGCATTATAAAACGGGGCCTTTGTTTTTTCAAGCATTGACTTTTATTGGAAAATGTGTATAATCAAAGCGCGCTTAGCGTAAAAACGGAAAAAAGGAGAAAAAATGAAAAAATTGATTATCGCCGGGCTTATGGCCCTGTCCGCCTGCACCGGATTGGTATCGAAAGACGGGGGCAAGACATACGACAGCTTCCTGCTGCATCCGAAGATAAGCATTTCGGCGCTGACACACTAAGTCGAAAGAGCGACGAAACCCGCAGGGCACATTGCCTTGCGGGTTTCTTTTATCGCCAAGAGGCCGTTTTCGCAGCAAAACAACATCTTGACGGGCCGCCGTTTTTTATTCGGGCGGGTTTCGCTTTCTAGCGGGGACGGCTTGCCGCGATCGCGGCGGCGGCGGCTTCTTTATTTTGCACGGACAAGGTTATGACCTCTTTACGGCGGAGGTTATCAAATTTCTCTTGAAGCTCGGGGTCGGCAAATGTGCAGTTACCGAATATTTCGCTTGTGCCCCAGCTATGTTCGCTGTATTGGGAGCGCTGTTCCACACACTCGTTTGTAGCGTATTGTATCTGTTTGATTATCTTTGAACGCTTGGATTTGCTTTGGTCGCCTTGATCCGGGTCGTAGATGAAAAATAGGCTTTTCCCATCAAAAAAGGATTCCAGTTGTCTGTATTGTTCTCTTCCTTTGTGATCCAAAGCGCGGACCGAGGATGTTGCATACTCAAATACTACTCCATCACCCAAGACAAGCGGTTTAATTTCTTCCGGCAAAGCAAAATTATAATTATCCTTGGCATGCTTCTTCGGCGGCAGGCGGCCGGCAAAAAACAGGGCAAAGTTAATGGGATGACCATACGGACTACTGTTTATTACGGATCCATGGGGGATCTCTATATACTCGTCCGGAGCGCAATTCTTCTTGATAGTATCCCCAAGGATTGTGTCGTAATCTATATCCATGTTTTCCCATTTCCCCGATTGCGGATTGAAAGCCTCTTTCCTGCGCTCGCCCGACTGGTACACAGTATTGGCGGACGCTTTGCCGGATTCAAGAAATTCGTAATCCTTTTCCATCAGGCGTTCGGACAGGGACCTGACGTTTTTATTCGCCCCGTCAAGCCGGTCGGATAGAGACTTGACATTTTTATCCGCCTCGGCAAGCCGTCCGGCGAGGGCTTCGTTATCGAGGCGCAGCCTTTTGTCATCGGCCATCATTTCGCTCAAAGCATCAGGGTCATTGAATACCCTCTTGGAAAGCCATCTTTCCCAAAATTTTTGTTTCATCTTTACTCCTTATATTTTACATGTAGCGAATCGCTATTACGATCGCTAATAGACAAAATATGCCTTATTTTTATATTTGTCAAGTATTTTTTATTTCGCTTACGAGTTTGGCCACGGTCGACGGCTCGTCGGCGGATTCGCCGCCCAGCCGACGCAAGGTCAAAGTCTTCTCCGCGGCCTCTTTGGCCCCGACTATGGCGATTATGGGGATTTTCGCCTCGAAATGGCGCCGGATCTTGGCGCCTATCTTGTCGTTTCCGACATCAAGCCCGGCATCGACCCCGGCGGCTTTCAACTCTTTCGCGGCTTCGACCGCCCACGGAAGCGCGGCCTCGCTTATCGCGGCGACGACCACCGGAACAGGCGAGAGCCACAGCGGCAAGCGCCCGGCGTAATGCTCGATCAAGATTCCCGCAAAGCGTTCAAGGCTTCCGAACAGGGCCCTATGCAGCATGACGGGGCGATGCTTGGCCCCATCCTCGCCAACATAGCTTATATCGAACCGCTCGGGCAGGTTCATGTCGAGTTGAAGCGTGCCGCACTGCCAATCCCTGCCTATCGCGTCGGCAAGGACAAATTCCAGCTTGGGCCCGTATATCGCCCCCTCGCCGGGAAACACGACATATTCATACCCATTATTTTCCAAGGCGGCGGCCAGGGCGCGTTCGCTCGCGTCCCACACCTCGTCGGCGCCAAGGCGAACCTCCGGCCGGGTAGAAAGCTTTATGCGGACATTTTCGAACCCGAAATCGCGGTATATGTCCATGATAAGCCTTATGACCTTTACGCATTCATCCTCCAACTGGGCCGGGGTGCAGAATATATGCGCGTCGTCCTGGGTGAACTCGCGCACCCGCATCAGGCCGAACAGGGAACCGCTTGCCTCGAACCGTTCGACTTTGCCGAACTCGGACACGCGCAGAGGAAGGTCGCGATAGCTTTTAATGCCATGCCTATAATACAAAATGCCGCCGGGGCAATTGACCGGCTTGACCGCAAAATCGCCGTCATCGTCCCGGACGCGGGCGTAATACATATGCTGGGCGAATTTGTCCCAATGGCCGCTTGTCTCCCACAGGGCGCGGTTCATGACGCTGGGCGTGCTTATCTCGACATAGCCGTTTTCATCCTGTCTTGCGCGGACATAGGATATCAGCTTTTGGAACATAGCCCATCCCTTGGGGTGCCAGAAAACCGCGCCGGGGGCGAATTCCGGCTCGAAATGGAACAGGTCCATTTCCGCGCCAAGCTTTCTATGGTCGCGCCGCGCCGCCTCCTCACGCGCCACTATATACGCGGCAAGCTCGGCCGCGGACGCGAACGCCAGGCCATAGACCCTCTGCAACATCTTGTTCCCGCTATCGCCGCGCCAATACGCGCCGGCAACCTTGTCCAACTTGAACGCATCGACGGGAAGGTCCGAAGTGTTCGCAAGATGCGGGCCGCGG
>JAIRTB010000038.1 GCA_031255155.1 Rickettsiales bacterium | reverse complement strand
TTTCGTTGATGCTATTAGTGCGCGAAAATGTCGCACTCTCCGAATCCGCCGAGGTCGAGGCGGACGCGCGCGGGCAGAAAGTCGAAACACTTCCGGGCAAGCTCCGTCCTCCCCTCGCGTTCAAGGCGTCGCGCAAGCTCGTCGCGGATTCGGTGCAGGTGGATGACATCGGCGGCGGCGTATTCTATCTGCCTTTGCGACAAAGGCCCGGCCCAGTCGCTTGTCTGCTCGTCTTTGTCAAGCTCGACCCCGCAGATCTCGCGGACAAGGGCGCCGAGGGAATGCTTGTCGCTGGAAGTGCGGCATAGGCGCGAGGCGATCTTGGTGCAGAATACATTCTCGATTTCTATGCCCAGGCATTTTTGTATCATGGCCATGTCGGCGCGGATGAAGTGGCCTATTTTCACGATTCGCCTGTCGTTCAGGATTCGTTTCAGGTTGGGGCAGTCATAGGGCGGGTCGAGCTTGATCACAAAGGCTGGGCCGCCGTCCGTGGCGATTTGGACGGTGCATAGCCTGTCGCGCATAAGGGACAGCCCGGTCATTTCGGCGTCGATGGCGATCGAATCGCCGCGGATTGATTCCTTGGCGATGTCGCCCTCTAAATATATGATTTTGTTTTTCATTTTGCTCCTTGCGAGAGAATTATACATTTTCGCGGAGGAATTTGCAACCTTGTCAAGCAAGAATCTTGTCAATCGAAAAAAAACATTTTTAAGCTTGAAAATTTTTCGTCCGGGATATAAAACGGACCTCGTATCGAGCAGAAGGAGAAAGGCTCTATACAGAGAAAAGGAATAGGGAGGAGAGTTCCGTGTCAGGCATAGCTTGCGATACAGATCCGCGCCTTGGGGAAACCCAAGGCTCCTCCTTGCGCGGCGATGCCGTCTGGCTTTCGATCCAGGATACTGTTCGGAAAAGCGTTTCCCCCGCGGTTTATGCCGCGTGGATGGAAAGGCTTTGTTTCGACAAGATTGACCTTGGCACTCTTTACGTGAAAAGCCCGACGAAATTCGTTGCGGATTGGGTCTTGCGGAACTATTCCTCCCTTCTTTTGGATTCGGCGTCGCGCTATGGGGTCGAGAGGGTGTCGGTGTCGGTGGGCGCGATGCCCGCGGCGAACGACGCTGGGCGGGCGGAGCTGGGCGGGGCTCCGGCCGCGCCCCCCGCGGCGGCGAACGGTTTTTTCGTCGGCTCCAAGACAAGCGAAAGGTTTTCGTTCGATACATTTGTCCAGGGCGATGGGAACGCGCTTGCCGTGGCGGCGCTTCGGCGTGCGCTGGGCGATTCGTCGTATAATCCGATAGTGGTCCACGCGAACGCGGGCCAGGGCAAGACGCACCTGCTCCAAGCGTTCGCGAACGGGTGCGCGGGCGGGGGGCGCCGGGCGGTCTATTCGACGGCGGACGGGTTCGTGAACGGGTTCGTCAAGGCGCTTAGGGATAGGACGGCCGTGTCGTTCAAAGAGGATTACAAGTCGGCCGAGGTTCTTGTCGTCGACGATGTTCAGTTTTTCGCGGGCAAGGACAATATCTCGCGCGAGCTGTTCCATTTGGTGGATTTCTATGTGTCGAACGGGCGCCAGGTTGTGGTGTCGGCGAACGCGGCGCCGGTCAATATAGAGGGTCTTCCCGATTCGCTGAAAACGCGCCTGTCGAGGGGATTGGTCCTGGGCATGGACGACGCGGATTACGGGCTTAGGCTGGAATTTTTGCGGCGTCGGGCGGCCGGGCTGGGGTTGGAGTTCGATTCGGGCGTGGCCGAGTTTCTGGCGTCGAAAATCTCGCGCTCGCCGGCCGAGATAGAGGGTGCGTTGAACCGCCTGTCCGCGCGGTCGGTCCTGCTTGGCGAAAAGCCGACGCTTGGAGGGATACGGCGTGCGCTGGACGATATATTGGCGTATAATAGCCGGACGGTTTCCATAGCCGATATAAAAAAGGCGGTGGCGGACCGCTGGGGCGTGGCCGTCGGGGAAATGGACGGGGCAAGGAAGCTGCGCTCGATAGCGGTTCCGCGCATGGTTGCCATGTATGTGGCAAGGATGCTGACCACGAAATCGCTGCCGGAATTGGGCCGGGCGTTCGGGCGCGACCACGCGACGATTCTGCACGCCGTGCGGCGTGTAAGACAGATGATAGAGGTCCAGCCGGCCCTCTCCCAAATAATCGACGACATCGAAAAACAGGTGGGCTAGCGGTTAGTTGCAACGCTTTTTGTTACTATTAAAATCTTCTCCCGTGAAAGATCGATCATCTGTGCATAATATTATAATATTATTATTATTATGCGATGGACAAGTATAATTTGTTTGATTCCCTCTGCCGTTATATTCTGGTTGCCTAGGGCCTTGATATTGTATAGATTTCCAACCTAAGGTTTGTGCATCAACAGTAGTTAGATTAGATAAATCTTTGTCGAATTTAGCTAGATAGCCATCATTTTTTATTACTTGAATATAGTTTAGAACGCATTCATTTGAATCATGATTGTATATCGCTGAATATTGCACTATCCGAAACCCGCCGTTGCCATAGCCCAAATTCCCATTGTTTGTATTGGCTGAAATTTTGGATAACATGTTGAATGAGCACTGCCTCATGTCGGCGACATTGTTTAGGTTATAGAGGCCGTTGCAACACATTCCGCCATATCCGCTTACACAGTTTATGCTAGCCAATTGTGATTGTATCAATGCAAGGATTTTTGATATCGCGTCTTGCTCTCTATTGTTTAGAGAAAATGCCGTAACGGCATATATTGCGTTCAGACAAGAAGAAATGTTCGAATAATTCGACTCCGATGCCGATGATATTGTCTCTTGTTTGCACGAATCTTCGACTGCCTTGAAATTTTTCGTGCCCCAAGAGCTTCCGCTGCTTTCCGTCGACAAGGCGATGTCTTGCTCGAAAGCGATTTTGACCTCGGCCTCGTTTATGGAAAAGTCGCTCTGCACCACGGATTCAAGCACCCTCAGGGTAAGCTCGTTCGCCTGGGCGCCGATGCCTCCTATCATGGTGTTGGAGTTGGCCGTTCCCGCGATTATCGAGGCCATGGACGGCTTGGTCGTGTCGTTCGAGAATTCTTTGCACGAATACCCCGGCGCGGCCTTTTCCTCCTCGGGCTTGATGATGTCGCCGTTTTCGTCGAATGTGACGGGCCCGATCTTTTTCGACGAGCCGAACGAGGGCATCGTGCTCATCCCCGCGCAAAGGGTGTTGCAGGTGGTCTTCAACTTGCCCGCGTATTCGTCGAGGCGCGTGGCCAGGTCGTCGATGTGGCCCTGTGCCGCGTATAGGGCGTCCAGCCTTTCGTTCCCCAAAGTGTCGCTTGCGTCCTCGTCTTGGTTGTTCGACTCGATTCGCTGTATATAGTTGGCAAGCTTGTTCGATGTCGAGGCGAGCTCTTTTCGCGCGTTGTCGAGGTCGGTTTTCACGGCCGCCTCTTTTGCGTCGATGGTGCATTTCCAAGAGCTGTGTTGCAGGTATCTGCTGGACTTTTTCGCCGCCCATGCCCTTTTGTGCGTCGATTTGCAGGTGCCTTTCGTTTTTACGGCGTTCGTGCAGTCGTCGTCGTATATTTCCGGCTCGATCTCGTTCGTGGATATGGTTGGCGGGGCGAAAGTCATGAGGTTGCTTTGCGCCTCGGTGCCGTCGGTCTTGCGTATGCCCATGCCGGAAAACAGCTTCGAGGTGAACGAGCGGGCCTTGGCCAGGCCGGCTTGGATGTCCTTGAAGGCGTTGGTGAACATTGCGGACGGGCGGCTGTTGCGGGCGTCGAGCTCGGCTTGCTTGGCGGCGGCGCGCTCGGCCGAGGCGGCCTTTTGTTCAAGGGCGAATTTTTCCTGTTGGAGTTTAAGCTGGTTCGCAAGCTCGGCCTGCTTCATGCGCTCGGCCGAGGCGGCCTTTTCGCGCTCTGCGTCGGCGGCGGCGCGTGCCTGGGCTTCCTTGGCCTGGGCGTCGGCGGCGGCCCTTTCCGCGTCCGCCTGGGCAAGCTGGGCCTCGTGGGCGCGCTCGGCGGCGGCCTGCTCTTCCGCTATTTGCGAGGCAAGGGACGAGGCCATTCCCGAAATGGTCGCCGCGCATTGATAGGGAAGGAATTTGTTTTCCGCTTTCAGGCATCCGACGAATAGGGCGCGGTTCGACATGGCGTTCGAGCATGATCCCGGGGCCGAGCAGTTTTCGTCGATGCAGTCGTTGATCACGGGCTCGCACTTCGAGGCGCGGTTCGCCTTGTCGCATTGGGATAGGAGGTTGATGCACTTTCCGGCGTTTCCGGCGAATTTAAGGGTTCTTGCCGAAAACAGGGCCAGGCACGAGTCGCAGTCTTTCCTCAGCTTTTCCTCGGCGGCCTTGTCCGCCTTTCGTTTCGGCGCTGCGCCAAGCGGAGCCGCGATAAGCGCCCCCGCCGCGATGCCGAATATTATCCTGGAAAGACCTCTCATTTCAAAGGGATTATATCATATTTTTTGCCCCCGCGCAAGTAAATAACCGCCATGTCCGATGCCGGTCGAAAGGCGTGCGGATGCCGGTCGAAAGGCGTCCGCCGAATATGCGCGGCGAATAGGTATAGGCCGTCCGTCCGTCCGCCCCGCCGAATATGCGCGGCGGTAGGCATAGGCCGTCCGTCCGCCCGCCCACCCGCCGGCGCGTCCGCTTTCCGGAAATCCCCTCTCCTCGGTCCGCGGCCCGGATTCCCCCTTGCGCGCGCGAAAAGTTTTTGCTATCATGGCGCGAATGGTCGGGAAAGCTGAAACAAGGACAAATCCGATGATGCCCGGGAAATCTGGAAAAGGCGCGGCTCTTGGCGTGGCCGGGGTTGTGTCCGCGGCGTTGGCCGCGGCGTGCGTCCTGTGGGTCGCGGCGCTGCCCCAGGCTATGGAGGCGTCGCTGTTCGAGGTAGAGCGCGGCGATGTTTTGGAAACCGTGGCGCAAAGGTTGAAGGACCGGCGCCTGGTCCGCTCCAAGCTGGCGTTCAAAGCCTTGGCCCGTGTCATGGGCGCGGACCGCATAATGGCCGGAGAATACGAGATTCCCGCGCGTGCGAGCTTGTGGGGCGTCG
>JAIRTB010000023.1 GCA_031255155.1 Rickettsiales bacterium | reverse complement strand
GTTTAGCATTTACAGTCGGGAAAATACCCTATATAATCGGGCAAAGCAAGGAATTTCTATGAGCAGATACATACTTATCGACGCGTCGGGGTATATATTCCGGGCATTCTATGCCCTGCCCGAAATGACGCGAAGCGACGGCCTGCCCTCCAATGCGGTGTATGGGTTTTGCAGCATGATGATGCGCCTGCTGCCCACGCTTGGCGCCGACGATATCATAGCGGCGGTGTTCGACGCGGCGCGCAGGAATTGGCGCAACGATATCTATCCGGAATACAAGGCCAACCGCGCTGATCCGCCGGACGCGCTGAAACCCCAGTTCGCTTATATTCGCAAGGCGGTCGAGGCGTTCGATATCCCTTCGGTGGACCAGGTGGGGATCGAGGCGGACGACATAATCGCCGCGTATTCGCGCCAGATAGTCCTTGCCGGCGGCGAGGTCGTGATATATTCCAGCGACAAGGATATGATGCAGCTGCTCTCTCCTCGCGTGTCGATATACGACCCTTTGAAATCGCGGTGGATAACCCCCGGGATCGTCATGGAAAAATTCGGCGTGTCGCCGGAAAAGGTCGTCGATGTCCAGGCGCTTACCGGCGATGCGTCCGACAATATCCCCGGCATCCGCGGCATAGGTCCCAAGACCGCGGCCGAGCTTGTCAACAAATACGGCTCTCTTGAAAAGCTTTTGGATATGGCGAAAAACATACCCCAGGCCAAGCGGCGCGCGGCTTTGCTGTCGGGCGCCGAGGATGCGAGGATAAGCAAGCGGCTTGCCCTCCTGCGCGCGGACGCCGAGGTGGAAATCCCGTTTTCCTCCCTTGTCCGCAAAGGGCTGGACCGGGGCAAGTTGCGCGATTTTCTTCTCGAAATGGAATTCAGGTCCCTTGCCGTCAAGGCGGAAAGCCTTGGCATGCCCTCGTCCGGGGCGTATGCTCCGTCCTCCGCCCCTGCGTCCGCCCCTCCGCCCGCCGTAGCCGCGGCCGTCGATATAGAAAAGCGTTACGAGCTTGTTCAGACGGAGGATCGGCTTTGCGAATGGGTGCGCCGCGCGTATGAGAAAAAGCTTGTCGCCATAGACACCGAGACTACGGGATTGGACGCTCTTTCGGCGGGCATCGTGGGCGTATCCCTTGCCACGGACGCGGGCGAGGCGTGCTATGTCCCCCTTGGCCATAGGCGTAAGAATTTCGCGGGGACAAGCCTGTTCGACGGAGGGGACGAGCTTGCCGAAGGCCAGATCCCCGTCGCGCGCGCCGTGGAAATCCTGGCTCCGTTGCTGTCGGACGCAAGCGTAAGGAAGATCGGGCATAACATAAAATACGACCTGCATATATTGCGCCGCATAGGGCTGGAACTTGAAAACATAGACGATACGATGATCATGAGCTATGTGCTTGACGGGACGAAGAACCTGCATAATATGGACGACCTTGCAAGGATACATCTTGGCTTCTCGACGATAAAATTCGACGAGGTCGCGGGCCGGAACGGCGCGTTCGCCGATGTCGATTTCGCGAACGCGCTTGCCTATGCGGCCGAGGACGCGGACATAACGCTGCGCCTGTGGCGTTTGTTTTCGCATAGGCTTGAAGCCGAGGATCCGCGCGGGGTGTATGCGGATATCGACGCGCCTTTGGTAAAGGTGCTGTTCGAGATGGAGGAGGAGGGGATAGCCATCGACTCGCTTGCCCTGATCAACCTCTCTGCCGAGCTGGAAAGGCGGATGGGCGAGGCGCAGGTTCGTATATTCAAGGAAACCGGGGCGCCGTTCAACATACTTTCGCCCAAGCAGCTTGGGGAAGTATTGTTCGACCGCATGCGCCTGCCGAACTTGCGCAAGTATTCGACCGACGCGAACGTGCTTAAAACCCTGGACCGGGACGGGCATGGAATCGCGGGATTGGTCCTTAAATTCCGCGAGCTGTCCAAGCTTAAAAACACCTATGCCGACGTGCTGCCGAAATCGCGCGCGGCGCGCGACAACCGGGTGCATACGAGTTATTTCCAGGCGGGCACTTCCACCGGCCGGCTGTCGTCGTCCGATCCGAATTTGCAGAACATACCCGTCAAGACCGAGCTTGGCGGGCTTATCCGCCGCGCGTTCATAGCGGGCGAGGGCCGCAGGATAGTCTCGGCGGACTATTCCCAGATAGAGCTTCGCATCCTGGCCGAAATGGCGGATGTAAAGAACTTGAAAGAGGCGTTTCTGGGCGGCGTCGACATACACGCGCGCACGGCAAGCGAGATTTTCGGCGTGCCCGTCGACAAGGTGTCTCCCGATCTCCGCCGCAAGGCCAAGGCCGTGAATTTCGGCATAATATACGGCATCTCTCCGTTCGGGCTCGCCAAAAGCACGGGCGGAACGCAGTCCGAGGCCAAGTCTTTCATCGAAAGCTATTTCCGTTCGTTCCCGGAAATCCGCGCCTATATGGAGCGCACCAAGGAATTCGCCCGTGCGCGCGGGTTCGTCGAAACCATGTTCGGGCGCAAGTGCTATGTGAGCGGAATCAACACGCCGATGCTAAAAGGCTATGCCGAGCGCTCCGCGATCAACGCGCCGATACAGGGGACGAATGCGGACATCATCAAAATCGCCATGCGCAGGATATACGACCGCCTGCGCGCGGACGGGCTTGCCGGCAAGGTCCGCATGCTTCTCCAAGTGCACGACGAATTGGTGTTCGAGGTCGACGGCGATATGGTGAAAACGGCCCGGGAGCTTATCAGGAAAGAGATGGAAAATGCCGTTTCGTTCGGCGTTCCGCTGCTTGCCGAAACCGGCGTCGCGGATAATTGGAAAGACGCGCACTAGGCGCGCTAGTATCCGGCTCTTACGAAATAGAGCCCGCATGCCGGGGCGGCGGGTCCGGCGGCGGCGCGCGATTTGGCCCTCAGTATCCTTTCCATGTCCTCGGGCGTCAGTTTCCCCTCCCCGGCAAGTTTCAATGTTCCGACCATGTTGCGCACCTGGCGGTAAAGGAACGATCTGGCCCGCGCGCGTATCTCGATTACGCCGCCCTTTCTTGTGGCTTTAAGGAAATCCAGCGTTTTTTCAGGGGATTTCGCCTGGCACCCGCTTGCCCGAAAGCTTGTGAAATCGTGCCGTCCGATCAGGCGTTCCGCGGCAAGGTTCATTGCTTTTATGTCAAGAGGCGCTGGCGCCCACCATGCCCGTCCGTCCAAAATCGCGGGCCGTGCGGCGCGGTTCAATATGCGATAGACATACTCGCGCGAGACGCACGAAAATCGCGCGTGAAAATCCTGCTTTGCGCGCCGGACGCGTAAAACCGCTATGCCGTCGCCGTTTTTCGATAGCCAGAAATTCATGCCCAAGAGCAGGTTTTTCAAGGGGATTTTTTTTGCAATTTCCGCGTGCGCGGTCATGGATATCGCATGCACTCCGGCGTCGGTTCGTCCCGCGGCTATGAAATCGCGCCTCTCTCCGGCCAGGCAAAATAGCGCGTCGGACAGCGCGCCCGCTATCGACCTGAGGCCGTCCTGCGCCTGCCACCCGGCGTATCCGGCG
>JAIRTB010000054.1 GCA_031255155.1 Rickettsiales bacterium | reverse complement strand
CCCCCCCGGGGGGGGCCCCCATGTCCTGGCGGGCGCGAGCCTTTCAAAATCTGCGGCTGCCGTCATGGCGAATGCCCCGCCTATAATAGGGCAAGCTGGCCGCCGCCGTCTTTCTTTTTCAAAGCCCTGTCGTATTCGCTCGCGCGGAGCAGGCCGCCCTCTATTTCTTTCAGGAAAGGCGAGGCCGGCGCGGCCTTGTAGGTCCCAAATACCTTGCGCTTGATGGCGCGGCAGAGGAAAAGCATGCGCTCGGCGCGGGTCATTCCGACATATAAAAGGCGCCTTTCCTCCAACTCGTCCTCTGCGCGTCGGAAAGGCAGCAGGCCGTCCTCCAATCCGACGATGAATACGCACTTGAACTCCAAGCCTTTCGAGGCGTGCAGGGTCATAAGCGATATCCTGTCCGCGCGGCGGTCCAAGGTGTCGGTTTCGCGAAGGATGGAGGCCTCTCGCATGAAATCGTCCTTGTCCGGATATTCCCGCGCAAGGCGGACGAGATATTGCGATATGTTCTCTTCAAGCCCGGCGTCGGCGATCCGGTCGGCCAAGGGCTGGTCCGAGGCAAGGGCAAGCGAGCGGAACAGCCCGCGCGCGTCCTTTCTCTCGCACAGCGGCGCGTCGGATAGCTTGGAAAAAGGCATGCCCGAGCGGGCCAGCGCCCTGGCCAAAGGCTCCGCCTGCGCCGATGTCCGGTATAGTATGGCGAAGTCCGAAAAGGCCCCGGCCGCGTCTTCGCCCGAGCCGGAGGAGCGCCCCGTGTCGATCGAGTAAAAGCTGTGCCCTCCGATAAGGCCTTCGATGGTCTTGACGACGAATTCCGCCTCGGCTTCTTCGGTGGGCGCCGCGTGAAGGGTGATTTTCCTCGCCTCTCGCTCCGCCGCCGCCGCGATGTTGCTGGCGTGGATCATCTGGCTGGCCGCGTCGACTATGGTCTGGGTAGAGCGATAGTTGTTCCTAAGGCCGATGGCCTCCGCGTCGGGATAGTCGTCCGCGAAACGCTCGAAGAACTTAGGGTCCCCTCCGCGGAATCCGTAAATCGCCTGGTTCGGGTCGCCTATCGCGCAAAGGTATCCGTCCGCCGGAGCCAGCAGGCGGACAAGCTCGTATTGGTTCGCGTCGATGTCCTGGTATTCGTCGATAGAGATGTATTTGAACCTGTCCCTGTATGCCTCGGCGATCGCGGGATTCTCGCGCAAAAGGCGCGCGGCGTAAAGGACAAGCTCGTCGAAAGAGACGGCGCCATCCCCCGCCCGCTCGGCGGCCGAGAAGTCCGGGGCAAGCCCCGCCGCCTCGTGGTTTTCTTTGAGGATGGAAAAGCATAGCGAGTGAAAGGTGTGGACATTTGCGGGACAGTCGATTCTGGCGCGCATTTCGTCGGCGGCGCGGCGGGTGAAAGTTATGGCAAGGCATCTTTCCGCGGGCACGATGTTCCGGGCGGCGAAATGGGAAATGCGCCCGGCAAGCACGGCCGTCTTGCCCGAGCCGGGCCCCGCCGAAATCAACAGCCTGCGCGCGGTGCTTGTCACGGCCTTTAATTGGTGCTCGTCCAAGCCAAAGGCCGCCCGAGCCTTTCGCCCCAAGGCGCCCGCGTGTGTCTCCGCCGAATCATCCAAAGCCGAAATCGCGCCCATGGCCGCCGCAGAATCTTCCCGCCCAAAGGCGCTGGCGTCTGGCGCCGCAAAAACGGCCGAAGTGTCCGCGGGCAAAGGCGCCCTGCCGCGATTCGCGCGAGCGGCGGACGGACTGTCCGGGAAAAACAGCGTGCCGCCCGAGTTCAAGGCCTCGATCTCGCCCTCCGAAAAAAGCTTGATGACGCCGTATTCGCCGTCGAATCCGGGCCGCCTTATGACTTCGCCGCGGCGCAGCCGGGCGATCCCCTCGCCCAGGATGGAGGAGTGCGCCTTGGCTATGTCCTCGACCGGAACGCGCAATAGGATGTCCAGCTCGGACCCAAGCTTCGATATCAATCCCTCGTATGCGGCGGCGACCGACTTGCTCGCGGCGCCCGCGCCGATGGCCTCGGATATTATTTCTTGCAGGGGGACAAGGTTGAACGCCCGCCCGGCCTTTGGCGGCGGCGGTGCGCCCTCGCCTCGGTCGGCAAGCTCGGCCACCCTGTTCAGCACGCCTATGGTAAGGGGTTTTCCGCATACGGGGCATGTCCCGCCCGCCAAAGCCGTTTCCTCGGGCGAAAGGCATACGCCGCATTTCCGGTGCCCGTCCGCGTGGTATTTGCCCTCTTCCGGGAAAAATTCCACAGTGCCGACATATCCCCGCCCGCTTTTAAGGGCGTCGAGGATGCTGAAATAGTCGGGCTCGGCGTCGAAGATCGTGGCTTCGCGGGCAAGCTTGGACGGCGAATGCGCGTCCGAGTTCGATACAAGCCTGTATCCGTCGAGGGCGCCCACCCGCCAATTCATCCCCGGGTCGCTGGAAAGGCCGGTTTCCGCGGCGAATATGTGCCCGGCAAGGTCGCCATAGCATTCCTCTATGGAATCGAACCCGGACTTGGATCCCAAAGCCGAAAACCACGGCGTCCAGATGTGCGCCGGGACAAGATAGGCGCCCTCCCCCGATTCGAGGGCCGTTTCAAGGAGATTGCGCGAGGAAAGGCCCAGTATCGGCCGGCCGTCCGAGGCGATGTTCCCTATCGCCGCCAGCCGCGCACGGAACCTTTCGGCCGAGGCGATGTCGGGGACGAATACTAAATGGTGGACCTTTCTTGTCTTGTCGCCCTGCTTGTATATGGTGGATATTTCGACGGACAATATGAATCTGACTCCGCCCGCGCCGCCCTTCAAGACGAAAGAGCCCCCGCCCGCCGGGGCAAGCTTTTCCTTTATCTCGGCAAACCACGCCGGATGGGTGAAGTCTCCGGTGGCGATGACGCCAAGGCCTTTTTTGCGGGCCCACAGCTCCATCTCTTCCAGGCCGCAGCTTTTGCTTGTCGCGCGGGAGTATCTGGAATGTATGTGCAGGTCGGCGTAGAATTGCATTTCGTCGGGGCCTCAGTCGTATTCAAGCTCGATTTTTTCAAGCTCCTTTATCTCGTCGCGTATTTTCATCGCGGCCTCGAATT
>JAIRTB010000077.1 GCA_031255155.1 Rickettsiales bacterium | reverse complement strand
ACACGGAAAAGCGGGGGTTTTTGAACGGGGCGAATCCGACGAACAAGGCGTGGTTGCGCTGGTTCCAGGGAAGTCGGTTCTGGTCCAGCTCGCCCCTGAGGCGCTCTTCGCGGGTGATGCGCCGCACCTGCGATGTGCCGGTTTTGCCGGCCATGTGTGCCCCCTTGGCGTCTATGGATGCGCTGCGCCCCGTCCCGCCCTTGGAGTTGACCACGGCGAACATTCCGCGCCGCACAAGCTCCAAGTGCTGCAAGTTCACATTCATCTGGGGAAAGGCGAAGGATTCGTGCTCCCCCCGGACGATATGAGGGGAAACCTCTATCCCGTTGTTGGCGATTCGCGCGGTCATTACGGCCAGTTGCAGCGGCGTGGTCAGGGTGAATCCCTGGCCAATGCTTGCGATGATGGTGTCGCCGGTGTACCAAGGCTCGGATTTATAGTTGCGCTTCCACTCGCGGGAGGGGACCTGCCCGGCGCGCTCGTTGCCGATTTCGATGCCGGTCGCGCTGCCAAGCCCGAACCTGTAAGCCATTTCCTGGATTGCGTCCATCTGTATTTTCGTGGCCAGGTTATAGAAGAATATGTCGCACGAATACTCGAACGCGTGCTCCAAGTTGCACGCGCCGTGCCCGCTGGATTTCCAGCAATGGTATCTTGCGTCGCCATAGTCCATGTGCCCGCGGCATTCGTATCGCGTCGCCGGGGTCAGCTTGCCGTCGGCCATGGCGGCCATTGCGGTCATCATCTTGAATGTGGATCCCGGCGCGTAAAGCCCCTCGACGGCCTTGTTTATAAAGGGAAAGCGCGGGTTTTCGACAAGGGCTTTGAACTCCTCCGCGGCGTTTTCCTCGTTCTGGAATATGTTGGGGTTGAAAGAGGGCACCGACGCCATGCAAAGTATGTCCCCGGTGTGTATGTCCATGACGACGGCGCTGGCGCTTTCCTGCTGTATGACCGCCGCCGCGTGCTCTTGGAGCCTTTTGTCTATGGTAAGGGTCGCGCGGCGTCCGGGTATCGCCGGCTTTTTGCGGTTGTCGAGGTTGTCGATCACCCGGCCCGCCGCGTTGACTATCTGGACCGATTCGCCGTTCCTGCCGCGCAGCTCGGGGTCCAGGGCTTTTTCTATCCCCGATTTCCCGATTTTGAAGTCGGGCAGGGATAAAAGCGGGTCGGCGTCGCGCCTAAGGTCGTCTTCGGTTGCGCTTGCGACATATCCGACGACATGAGCGGCGACATGCTTCGCGGGATAGTTCCGCCTTTTCGTCTCCTCTACATAGACGCCGGGCAGGTCGAGGGATTGCGCCTGGATTTTTGCCATTTCCTCCCACGACAGATAGCTTTTGACAAGGACGGGAAAGAAAGGCTTTTTCGCGCGGATCTTGGCGCGCACGCGTTCTTTTTCCGCCTCGCCGAGGCTGATTTTCGAGGCGATGGCGTCGAGGGTTTCGTCGACGGGAATCCCGCGCGCGATGACATCCTCCGGGATCATGTGGATTTCATACGAGTTGCGGTTGTCGGCAAGCACTTCGCCGTTGCGGTCGGTTATGGTGCCGCGTGCCGGAGCGATAAGGCGTATGCGTATAGAGTTTCTCTCTGAGAGTTTCTTGTACTTGCCGCTCTCCATGATTTGCAGCTGGTAAAGCCGCGCGCCCAGCATAAGGAATATTCCGGCCTCGCCCGCCGCTATGACAAGCGACCTTCTGGTAAGCACTTTGACCAGCTCGGCGTCCCTCATTTTTCCTCGGCCGATGCTGTTGGCTTATGTATTTTGGCAAGGGCCCAGGCGGTCGGCGGATAGAACGCGCATAGCCACAGCCAGCTGTAAAGCGCCGCCGCGCCGCCGGTTTTAGAGGGCGATATCACGGCGAGTATCGCGCCCTTGGCAAGGGTGAGGATCCCGCTTGCGCAGGCGAATGTTCCGAACGCCAGCAAAGGGTTTTCGCCCAGGGGGAATATCTTTTGGTAATACGCCGCGAAGTGCAGGACAAGGAACAGGAACATGTTCGCGCCGAACGCCGTGCCGTCCATAAAGTCCTGGACGAATGCGAAAGTCATTATCGATATAAAGCTTATGTGCGGGTTTTTCGTGATAGAGAAATAGTATATGGGTATCATGACCAGGACGGGCCTGTAAAACAATGGCGTCGCGAACGAGAACGACAGGGCCAGGATGAACGCCGACGCCGCGATGGGCAGGGCCGGCGCGATGGCTCTTGCGCTTCGCCTGTGTCGGGCGGCGAACCCGCCCGTCCGGTTTTTCTTTTTCCTGTTCATGCTTTCCCCGGCGCGCGCCGTTTGCCAGGCCCTGCGTGCGGGCGGCAAGTTCGCTCCCGCGATTTTTGCCCGCCCCCTCTTTGCTCGCGGACTCTTTGTTCTTTCCCTTTTTGCGCTAGCATTTTTTGCCCGCTTCCTCTTTGCGGCATAGGGGGTTCAAAGGGATGCGCCCGCGTCATTTCCCGGCCCCGCTGGCTTCTTGTTCGATAAATTCTTTGAGGTCTTCCGTGCGGGATGTCCGGACCACTTTTACAAAGTCGAGCCCCACGGGCGATACGAAAGGCTGGACCGCGACGCCGTCTTCCTCGCTTATGCTGCCGATGACCCCGACGGGTATTTCGGCGGGAATCCGCCCGTCCATGCCCGAGGTTATTATGGTGTCGCCGACGATGGCCGCCCCGGCGCTTTCGAAATGGACGGCCTTTGGATGGGTGCCGTTGTCCCCCGCAAGGAAGGCGCGCACGCCCGTCCGCGCGACCTTTACGGGTATTTTCGAGGTCGCGTCGGTAAGCAGGAGCATGCGGGAATACTTGCTTCCCGCGGCGGCGACCTGGCCGACCAGGGCGCCCTCGGCGATTACGGCCTGGTTCCGCTCGATTCCGGCCGAGGTGCCCGCGTCCAGTATGTAAGAGTGGGAGAATCCGCCGCCGCTTGCCCCGATCACGCGAGTGGTAAGAAGCCACCAAGCCTCGGCGTTCGACGCGAAATTGCACGCCTCGCGCAGTTTTTCGCCCTCCCGCTCCCGTGCGCGGGCGCGGGCGAGCTGTTGTTTAAGCTCGGCGATTTCTATCTCCAAAGCCGTGTTCCGCTTGTCCACGGAAAAGAAATGCTGGGCGTCGGCGGCAAGGGCGCCTATTTTCCTTATGGGCCAGGATACGAATGCTATGGCCGGCGCGGCGATGTTCAGGACGGCGCCGCTGGTCTTGGCTATGATGGCCGAGTCGGGCTTGGCGATGAATATGACGATGAACGAAAAAAGTATGAACAATACGATGAAAGCTTTTCGCACGATCCGCCGCGCGATTTGCAGCTTCATGTTTTTCGGCTTGGTAAGCTTGCTCATGGCGACCTCGGTTCAATAATTTTTTATATAGCCGCGCTTTTGAAAATGCAAGGAAAAATACCGGCGGTTTCCCGCGGTTTTTTCTTTGGTAAAAAGATTGTTGACAAAACTATTATCCAAGTCTATA
>JAIRTB010000057.1 GCA_031255155.1 Rickettsiales bacterium | reverse complement strand
GATACGAAGTATTCGACATGGTTGTGGGGGAACAGGCCGAGCATTTCCTGGTAAAGCTGGGCGGCGAGGATCTTGTTGGGCGCGGTTATTATGGCCGGAGCCTTCGCCCGGGCGATGACATTGGCCATGGTAAAGGTCTTGCCGCTGCCCGTCACGCCAAGGAGGACTTGGTCGCGCATGCCCTCTTCAAGGCCGCGCACAAGCTTTTCTATGGCCTGGGGCTGGTCGCCCGCGGGCTTGTATGGAGAGACAAGCTTGAACTCCGCCGGTTCAAGCGTTTGGCCCCCTTTCCCTATGTTCAGCCATTGCCCCATGGTCGGGCGATTATATCCTCGGGCGATTTGCAAAACAACCGAAAAAATAAGTCGTCGTCGACCCGGCCCGGCGGTCGGGGTTCGGACGGAATAGGGAAATAAGTCGGCGGCCCGGGCGGGAAATGGCGGGCCCGAAAGGCGGAATAGCCCCGGGGCAAAAACCGCTTGCCCTTGCCGATATTCGATACTATAATGCCGCCGAGGGAAATGAATTGGGATTTTTCGAAAAGCATGCAAAGGCTCTGCTGGTCTCCGTGGGCATAGTTTCCACGCTGGTGCTTGTCCTGTATATGGTCCCCGGGTTCGTGAACCTGGATTCAAGGCGGGGATATATCGAGGGCAAGCTCAAAGAGCTTACCGGCTATGATGTGGCGATAAGGGGCAAAGTGTCGTTCTCGCTTTTGCCGCACCCCGCGCTGCGCGTGAACAACGCCGACTTCCGCCTGGAAAGGAAGGACAAGGGGAAGGAAATGATCCCCGTCTCGTTCCTGTCGGTGTCCAGGATGGGCGTCGACATAGGCGCGCTGGACTTCCTAAGGGGCGATTGGACCCCGTCGGCGATAATGGCGGACGGGGCGATTTTCAACTATGCCGCGTTCGCCGAGCATGACGACGGCCGCGGCGTCGAGGATTTCCTCCGCGGCCAGGGCTTCGGGGATATAAGGATAAAAAGGTCCAGCATCCTTATGTTCAAGAAAAGGATAGTCTCGCAAATCGACGCGGATGTCGAAAGCCGCGGGGCGGACGGCGTGGGGATAAGCGGGTCGTTCAGCTATATGCAGGGGCGCAAGGGCGAAATAGACGCGGTGTTGAAATACGCGGACGAAAGGAATTATTCCATCGAGGGAAAGTTCGGCTATTCCCAGAACCGCAACTATATAGATGCCGAGCTTAAATTCGCCTCGACCGAGACGGCCAAGACGCTCAGCGGGCTTGTCGAGCTTGCCACGCCGAACCTCCGGCGGTTCGTGGAATCGGTGGACGGGGCGGTGGTCCTGCCCGCGCTGCCGTTCCTGGACGACAGGCTAAGCTTGAAGGCCGAGATAAGGACGACCGAGGACGCCATAGTCCTGAACAACGGCTCGATCGATTCCGCCGAGCTTTCCGGGGGGTTTTCCGCGTCGTTCCCGTTCGAGATAGGGGGCGACAACTCTCTTTCCATGTCTATGGACAACGCAAGCGTGGCCGTGAATTTGAAAAGGGCCAAGCTGTCGAAATTCATATCCCCTCCGCGCCGCTTTGCCGAGGGGATTTTGGGGTCCATAGCGAAGAACGCCGACGCCGTCGGGATAATGGAAAAGGTCCGCCTGCACCTTTCGGTCAAGAATTTGCTGCTGCCCCGCGGGGCGGTGTCGTCGTTTTCCATGGCGTCCGCGCCCGCGGACGGCGGGGGCGTGGACATAGCCAAGCTTACGTTCCAAAGCGGTCGCGGCCGGTTCGACGCAAGCGCAAGGCTTTCGCCCGGCGAAAACGGCTATTCCCTCTCCGCCTCGGTCCAGTCGAGCGTCCCGTTCGAGCTGGACAATTCCCTGTTTCCGGGCGCCGTGGTTTCGCGGTTGAAGGGCCGGATGGACCTTTCCGCCGGCGGCTTTTCCATCCTGGGCATGGACGCGGTCGTGTTCGATTCGCGCATAGGTGGGGATATAAGGAATTCCGGGGGGAATTGGGATGTCAAAATAGCCGCCGATTCCGTCGATTTAAGGAAGTTCCTGCCCGGGCGGCGGGTGGATATGGATCTTGTGTTGAAGCTGCTTTCGCGGATAAGGGCGGATTCCGTCGCGCTCGAAGCGTCCTTGGGCCGCCTTGCCACATCTACGGGCGCGTATGGCGATTTCAAGGTCCGCGCGACGCTTGAAAACGACGACCTGTCCATAGGGTCGCTGACATTCCGGGACGGCTCGCACGACGGGCGCATGGCCGGCGCGCTTCGCGGGGTAAGCGGGCGCGGCGGGCGGTTCGACAGCTTTGTCTACGCGGTCTCGTCGAACGATATGAAGTCGGTGGTCATCCCCCTTGTCAAGAACACTTTCCTGGATAGGCTGATAAGCAACGGTGTGCAAAGGGTGGACATAAGGCTTGACGGCCCCGCGGCCAATCCCGACAGCGACATCAGCGCGCGCATAGGCGACATAGAGGTCAAGATAGCCGGCCGGCTTTCCGACGCGCGCAGCAAGTATAGCCTGGACTTTTCGCACAAAGAGCTCAAAGGGTTCCTGTATTCGTGGGGCTGGCTGGACGAGGGGCTGCTGGATTACTTCTACGACGGCGTTCCGTTCCGGTTCAGGGCGGACATAGAAAACGGCCGCGCGTCGAATGTTGTCTTGGATATCAAGGACAACGTGTTCCGCGGGGAAATGTCCGACGACGGGGGCCGCGCGGGCATAAGCCTGTCGTCGCCGAAATTCGACATCCGCTCGGTGTTGAAAAAGTTGAAGGACTCCGACGCCTATGTCGACCTTGCGCTGAAAATAATCCGCGCGCTGCCCTATGACATAAGGCTGTCCTCGCCCGCGGCGATGAATTACGACGGCTCGCTCTATCGGGACCTGGATATAGATATAAGGAATAAAAGCAACCCCGGGCGCATAGGCTTTTCTATGAAGAAGGACCGGATGGAGATATCGCTTGACGCCGAGATATTGAACGGCCGGATATTCGAGGGGCGCCTTGGCGTAAAGAATTACGGCATCCCGCCGGATGTCATGGCCGGCGCCGCGATGGGGATAGAGGGCGGAACGCTCGACGCGGATTTAGAGTTCAAGACCGACGGCCTGAACGCATACCAAATCCTCTCGAACCTCTCGGGCGGGTTCAAGGCCGTCGTCGCGGACGGGGCGCTAAGGGGGATAAGCGGATATGACCAGCTGTTGGGCTCGGTCCTGGACCTTGCGAACATAACGCCGAACAATATCCTGTATGTGTTCGCCGGGGCGTTCAAGTCCGGACGCCTTGATTTCGATAGGATAGAGGCGGCTGGCCGGATCGAAAGCGCCGTCGTGTCCGAGGCCGCCGTCGCCATGCATGCCAAGAATATAGAGGCCAGCGGCATCCTTACCTTGAATATGATGCAGAAATCCTTGGCGTTGAAGTCGGTGTTCGACATAGGCGGCCTGTCGTCCGAAACCCTTGGCGTGATCTACGAGGCGGCGGGATTTTTCGGTTCGATGGAGACGAAAATCGACACCCAGGCCCTGTTGCCCAAGCTCAATATTTCATACCTGCAAAAGAAAAAACGCGACTTGCGGAAATAGCCGGCGGCCGATTCGCCCGCCGATTCGCCAGGCATATATTTACCCTGCCGTCGACTCTCCCGAAACAGATTCGCCTGCCGTCGATTTTCCAAAAATTCACCGGGTCAGGGTTTATACAGTCGTCGACTCTCCCGAAACAGATTCGCCTGCCGTCGAGTTATTCCGCTATCGATTCTCCCGAAACAAATTCGCCTGCCGTCGACCCGCCTGCCTCTGATTCTCCCGGCGCGGATTCATCCCCCGGCGCATGCCCGCCCGTCGACACGCGGTTCAAAAAAGCGAACACGCGCAGCTTGCTGGACAGGTTTCCCCCGCCCTCCGCGTCGATTCGGGACGCAAGGGCGTTCATCGATATCCCGCGCGCCGCGGCTATCCTGCGCAGCTCCTCGAAAAATTCGTCTTCTATGGAAAAGCTGGTGCTGTGGCCCGCGATGGTTGCGCTGCGCTTTTTCATATCTGTTCTTTCGCAAAGGCGAACAGCTCCGCCAAAGTCGGAAAAAACCGCGCGGGGGCAAGCGTGGGCCTGGCAAGGGCGAAATACCCTCCGGCCGCGGCGTCCCACGCGAAAAGGAAAAGCGCCGCCGAGCCCAGAATCGCGCGCTCCGGGAACAGCTCTCTCCTGTCCTTGTTGGCTAAGAAAAGGTCGGGCGGAGCGTATGCGCCAAGGGCGCGCTCTTTCGCCTTGGCCCCGTAAAATTCCACAAGCCCGGCGGACATTCCGTCGGTTATGGCAAGGAATTGGAGGTATTCGTCGGGAACCTCGGGCGCCCCGGCGTTCCTCAGCATAGAGTTGGCGAAGTCTATCCCGCCGCGTCCGGCCGTGGGAAAGAACCGCGCGCCGCGC
>JAIRTB010000014.1 GCA_031255155.1 Rickettsiales bacterium | reverse complement strand
TTGGCCGTGATGCCGTCCGCGGTCAATTTCGTGCCGTCTATCTCGAACAGCAACCCCCGCGCGCGATAGAAATCCTCTATCGGACGCGACACCAAATAATAGTTCTCCAAGCGGCGCCTTATCACCTCGGGGCGGTCGTCGCTGCGCCGTATGAAATCGCGCGAACCGCACCGGTCGCACACGCCCTTGACCTTTGGCATTACATCCGGATCGTGATAATTCTGGCCGCACACGGCGCAAGTGAACCGCCCGCTGATGCGGCGGACTATCTCGTCCTCGGCTATGTCAAGCTTGACCGCGGCATCCAACGCGACGCCCCGCTCGGCAAGCATGGCGAAAAAGGCTTTGGACTGCTCAACGCTGCGCGGATAGCCGTCGAAGATAAATCCTTTGGACAGATCCAAGCCGTCCAACACCCTACGCACGACGCAATTCGTTATATCGTCGGGGACCAGGCCGCCGCTTTCTATATTATCCTTTATTTCGACGCCGATTTCCGTCTCGTCCTTTATTTCTTTGCGGAAAAGCTGGCCCGTAGAAATATGGGGCATATTATATTTAGCGCTTATCCTATCCGCCTGGGTTCCCTTGCCGGCCGCTATCGGGCCGATAATCACAAGATATTTCCTCAATTACTCCCCTTATCTACGTATGAAACGCTGCTTGACCTTGCGCTGGCTTTTGATGATGCCCTGATACTGTCCGCTTATCAAATGCGCCTGTATCTGAGATATGGTCTCGGTCACGACATTGCACACTATCAACAGGGTCGTGCCGCCCAAATAGAACGGAACGCCGAATTTATGTATCAAAATGTCCGGCAACAGGCACAACGCCACAAGAAAGGCCGAGCCCGCAACCGTCAGCCTTGCAAGCACAAAGTCGAAATACTGCGCCGTGGCCGCCCCGGGACGGACACCGGGAATAAACGCGCCATAGGTTTGAAGATTCTCGGCGGTTTCCTTGGAATTGAACTGCAACGCCGTATAGAAAAACGCGAAGAACACTATCAAAACCGCATAGACGGCATAATACACCGGACTGCCGCTGGAAAGCGCGCGGGACATGGATTGCAGCCATTCCGGGCTATTGTCGCTTGCGAACATAGAGAGCGCCGCGGGAATGTTCATCAGCGCCCCCGCGAAAATCGGCGGTATCACCCCCGCGGTGTTCAGCTTCAACGGCAGGTGCGAGGCATTCACCTGGGCCCCGAAAGTCTGTTTCGGATAGTGGATCAGCACGCGCCTCTGCGCCTGCTCGACGAACACCACCAACATAACCGCGGCCACGACAAGCGCGCCTATCAGCAATATCACCCCGGTGTTCAGCTGGCCCACCTTGCCAAGCTCGATCGTTTTCGCTATCGCGCCGGGAAGGTTCGCGATTATGCCCGAAAAGATTATCAAGCTGGACCCCTGGCCTATCCCGCGCGAGGTGATCTGCTCGCCAAGCCACATGACCATCATCGTGCCGCCAAGCATGCTTACCATCGTCGAAAACCGGAAGAACAGGCCCGGGTTATACACCGCCGAAAGGCCCGCCGCGCCGCTCATATGCTCCAAGCCGACGGCCATGCCATACGCCTGGACCAAGCAGATGGCCACGGTCAGATACCGGGTATACTGATTCAACTTCTCGCGTCCCGAATCGCCCTCCTTTTTCAGCTCCATCAAGCTGGGGTAGACCGTGGACATAAGGCTTATTATTATGCTGGCGCTTATATACGGCATGATGTTGAGCGCGAATATCGTCATGCGCGAGAGGTTGCCGCCGGTCAAAACATCGAACATGCCCAAAAAGCCGCCGCCGCTCTGCGCGTCGAAAAACGCGGCCACGACCTTGGCGTCGACGCCCGGAAGGGGGACAAAACTGCCCAGGCGATAGATTATCAGCACGAACAGAGTGAACCAAATGCGGCGCTTCAAATCCGACGCGTTCTTGAAATCGTCAAAGCTTATCCTGGACGCCAGTTTTTCAGCGAGGCTTGCCATTTCATTTTCTCCCTTGCTATTCCTTTCCGCGCGCGCCGGCCGCCGAGGCCGCAGGATTCAACCCTGCCATAGCCAGGCCGCGCCCTGACAGAGCAACAGCCATCACGCCGACTTTTTCGCGCGCTTTTTTTCTATGCGAGACGGGCGGGCGGGCTTGGACAAACCGGCCTTGACGCCATCCTGCCTTTTCACGGCGATTTGATTCGCCGTGCCGCCGGCCTTTTCTATCGCGGCCTTGGCCGAGGCGGAAAACATCGCGGCGGTTATGTCAAGCCGGGCCTTCAACACTCCGCGGCCAAGCACCTTCAACCCATCGCGGGCTGTCGCTATTTCGCCCAATGAGCGCAAGGTTTCGTAATCGACCGATTCCCCTATCTTCTTTGCGCCGGCCATACGGTCCAAGTCGCACAGGTTGACCACGGCATAATCTTTTTTGAACACGGCGTTATTGAATCCGCGCCGGGGCAGGCGGCGATAGAGCGGGCTTTGGCCTCCCTCGAACCACGATATCGACACGCCCGAGCGGGACTTTTGCCCCTTGTGCCCGCGGCCGGCGGTCTTGCCTTTGCCGGACCCGATGCCGCGGCCCACGCGCATTTTCGAATGCGACGCGGCCTTTTTATTCCTTATGGTATTCAAGGCTATCGTCATTTATTCCTCCACTTTCACAAGATGGGCGACCTTGGCTATCATGCCGCGAATCGCCGGAGTGTCGGCAAGCTCCCTCGACCGACCGATGCGGCCCAAGCCCAAGCCCTTTAATGTCGCCGCCTGGCTTTCGATGCGACAGAAGCCGCTTTTCACCTGCCGGACCTTTATTTTCATTACTCCTGTCATTTCAGTTTTCCTTTACTGTCCCGAACGCCATCCGAAATCCATGCCTTGCGCTAGGACGAGTACCATGCCGAGCGGAGATTTCCGCG
>JAIRTB010000004.1 GCA_031255155.1 Rickettsiales bacterium | reverse complement strand
GTTTTAATAAATTTTCACCGTATTTAACATATCATGCAAGATATTAAGTTTCAATATAAAAGCGAATGATTATTTTATACCATTGACCCGGGCAAAATGTGCATTGTATAGATTGGGAGATATTTACGGCGGGAATAGCGCAGATTTTCCCTATACCACACAGTCAATCCATGTATAAACCCGCGCTGTGCGGGTTTTGTGTGGTGTTTGCGTGGAACACCAGAATCCTGGCGGACAGAGCGAGATTCGAACTCGCGGAGAGCTTGCGCCCCCTCCGGTTTTCAAGACCGGTGCCTTAAACCGCTCGGCCATCTGTCCTAAATGCCGTCCGCGCCGTCGGCGGCGGTGTTGAAAGGAACGATGGTCCCGTCCGCCTCGACCTTTTCGATTTTCATCTTCGCTTCGGCAAGCGTTTTTTCCAAAGCGGCGCGCAGCCGGGTCCCCCTTTCGTAATACGCGACCAGGTCGGCAAGCTGCACCTCGCCGCGCTCCATCTTGGCAACGATGGATTCCAGCTCTTCAAGCCCCCGCTCGAAAGAAAATTCCTTGCCCGCAACCGCGCCCTTGTCCTCCGACAGGCCTAAGGGGCGGAGCTCGCCGACAGAGCCGGACGCCGGAGCCGATCCGAAATCCAAAGCCTTATCCATAGTTTTTCCCGAACCAAAGCTCTATCTCGTATTTGGCCTCTTCCGGATTGCCGCTGGCATGGATCAAGTTTGTGATAGCCCGCCCGGCGTTGTTCGCGGAGAAAGAGGATTCGACCGAAAAATCGCCGCGTATTGTTCCGGGCGGAGCGTCGCTTGGAAAAGTCGGGCCGACAAGCTTGCGTACCTGGCGTATTGCGTCGTTGCCCTCCGCGACCATGGCGAACACGCGCCCGCGCGATATATAGTCGATAAGCCATTCGCGCACCTTTGCGCCTATGTCGGCGGCGTTGTCCGAGCCTATAAGCTTCATTGCGTCAAGGCCCAGTTCGGCATAGTTCTTCAACGATTTGTTGCCAAGCGATTCGATATAGGCCGCTGTCTTGGGATAGTGGCGGTCGATAAGCTCGCGCGCGGGTGTGAAAATCTTTGCCGCGACGATTTTAAGGCCCGCGTCCTCGAATCTCTGTAAAATGCGCCCGCAAAGCCCCCGCTCCACGGCGTCGGGTTTAAGAACGGCAAGAGTGTGCTCCATCGTGATATCCTAAATTGTTGATGGGGCCAGTATAGCGCTCTCGGCCAGGCATTGCAACATTTATTTGCCGCCCCGCGCCCGCCCGGTCAAAAAGTGTATTTAAGCTTGATGCCGAAAACATTCATGTTCATGGTGCCCGATTCGACGGTGCGGTCGCGAATGGATTGGTCTTGGAAAGGATCGCTGAAAGCCTCGCATATGGCTCCTCCCGCGTCCACTCCGTCGTATCCCATTTCAGAATAGCATACATCGTCGAGGGTCCTGTCCGGGTCCGGAACATCGTTGATGGGGTCGAAGACTATGTCCGGGTCTCCGCCGTCAACGACATTTGCTTGGGAAAGATACATGTACTCGCGCTCCTCGACGGTATATTCGGTCAAGACCCTACCGCTGGTGGCGATTCGCCCGAACTTGTTCATGCGATAGAAAATATCGAGGGATAGGTTGGATTCAAGGGGTATGGAAATCCCGGCCTCCAACGCATAGCCGAAATTGCGGGTTGTCTCGCCGAAAAACCTGGCGGTTCCGTCATAGTATGTGGACTCGACGCAGGGGGAAGCCTCGTTGCACATAAGGAACATTCCCTCGTCGGGATTGCCGTCTTCGTCGTAATAGTCGCCCGATTCGCTGTTTTCCGGCTCGCCGTCGTCGATGATCCACCCGTCGGGATCCTCCACGACATAGTCGTCTATCTTGTTCGAGGCATAGCCGAAATGGGCGCCGACATAAGGTTTGATCGATGTCCCGCCAAGGTTGAAATTGTCGAAACGGTATACCAGTCCCACGCCTACGAAATCGCTTTTGATGTCGCCGCCCGAAACTTGATAGTATTCGCTTGCCGCCATCGTCGACGCGGGGCGGGCGTGGTTTCCTTCCGCGGCTCTGGCCCTATTCCCCCCGGGGCCGATATGCCTTGCGACGGATAGGGACAGGCCGCGCCCCCTTGGCCTTCTGCGCCCCGTCGAGGCGGCCAGCTCCTCGCCCTCGGCACCCTCGTCCCCCGCGCAAAGATCCTCGCCCGTTTCCGGATCTATGCAAAGGTCCTCTTCCTCCTCCTCTTCCATTTCTTCAAGGACGCGGGTCCAATCGCCGTATCTCATGCCGTTGAAGGTCGAATAGGAAATCTCCATGGAAAGCTTGCTATTCACGCGCCGTCCGAATCCAAACATAAGCCCGGTGGTGTCGCCCATGGTGGAGTTTCCGGTCGAGCCATAGTCGTATTCGTTTTCAAGGTTCAATCCTCCGCCCGCCGAGCTGCCGGTAAGGAATGAAGCGAAAGCGTAAAGGCCGTTTCCGCTCCAATCGCCCTCGTCGGTCTTTTTCTGGTCGCGGAAATACATGTATTTGTTGCGGCCATAGGCTGGCACCTCGACCGAGCGCTGCATTGGCGACGCATAGACCGAGTTTATCCTGGGCGGCACGGGATAGGCGTTGGCGTTCAAGGTATAGTCCGCCTTGGCCGCGCCCGCCAGGGCGAAAGTCGAGATTATGGCTGTGTAAAATATGCGCTTCGTCAAAATACCACCCTAAGCCTTACCCCAAGCTCTTGATTTCTGATCCGTCCGGATTCGCCGGCGCCCGTTACATATGAGATGGTGCGGTCGTTCTCGACCTCGCAAAAGCCGGTGTCCTCGTTGTACCAAAATCCCTCGTCCTCCGCGTCCGTCTCGCATAAAGGCATCCCGTCCACGGGATCTATTTCGTCCTCCGAGGGGAATAGGGTCGATACGTTGGCATAGTCCGTTTCGATGATGTCGTGCGATTTTATCTCTCCCATGTCCCATTGCCTGAAATAGAAATCCAGGCTGGTCTTTGGCGAGATTTTGACTTCGACCCCGGCCTCTATGTGGAACATGTTCGAACGCGTCGAGGCGCCATAGTGGGTGATCCAGCCGTCGTATTCGTAAAAGCCCTCGTTTGGGTTGTCGTCTTCGTCGTAAACAAGGCTTCCCCACGGGGCCTCGGCGTATCCGAATTCGTCGTAGGTTGCATAGTCCGATATTTTGTTGTAGCTTACGCCGAATCCGACGCCGACATAAGGAGAGACGAATCCGTCCAAAATCGTGCCGATAACGTCGGACATGGGCATATAGATCGAAGCGCCTATGCCTTGGGAAACGACCGCTCCGCCCTCTAAATAGGGATCCGTCTCCGTCATGTCGAAAGCATAGTCGTCAAGCTCCCATACCGATTCGGGGTCCGATTGTGACTTGGCGTAAATGCCGCCGCCCTTGCCGTATCCAAGGCCGGACAGGTTGGTAAAGAATACTTCGCCCCTCCACCCTCCCCGCGAAATCGCGCCAAGGGAGAAAGTAACCTGGGATCCGTTGCCCATGCTCGCGTTCGGGTTGTTGTTCATGGGATATTCGATAAAGTTCGTGGACGGGGCCGAGCCGCCGAAAGCGGTCTGCCCCGCGGATAAAGCCATAAAGTATTTCACATTGGGATTGTCGCGCTCCTGCTCCAAAGCGCTCTCCGGCATGGCAAGCCCGTTCGGAGCGTATACCATCTTCGGGGTGGCTGGCTGAAAGTTGTAACGGTTCGGCGTCCGATAGCCGCGAAGGGAGGTATAGGTGGAATCGTCCATCACCGGGGCCCGGCGATAGTCGACATATGGCTGGGGAGCCTGTGGCTGGGTGGGATAGTATGCCGCTTGCGCCGGAATGTATCTGACATTGGTGGCGTTCGGCATTCCGCGGTTTTGGGCATGCGAAGGCACGGCGGCGAATGCGCCAAGCAATACAGGCAAAAGAGTCCGCTGTCTGATTGTCATATCTCTCTCTTTTGCAAAGATTATAGCATATTTTTATAGGCCCGGCAAGCGGGAAAGTACCAAATCCTAAACCAAGGCAAAATCAAGCCGTCCGCCCCGGAAATACCCCATAATGCGCTAATTTTCTAAGGTAATAAAAAATAGTTCCGCACGAAAAACGAAACCCGCATCGGCGTTGCCTTAGCGGGCCGTTTTTATTGTAACCCGACTTCTATGTCCGATATATGTCGGAAAAACATCATTAAAATTCGTAATCCCAGCCCGGTTGCCACTTGAATTTTGCGGCAACCAATTCTTCATACGGCGTGCCGTTTATAAAGTTCTCTATTCCGAATTGCGTTGCCCTTGCGCCTATTATTAAAATTTTAATCCGCCCTAGATTGCTATTCAAGCATATTATTTCTTAACTCGTCTCGAATGTCCGTCAAAATTTTCCCCATCATATTTTTTCCGCTGCCTTCGCCAAAACCGCATTTGGTGCATATGTCGCAAGATTTTATTAAAATTGCGTCGCCTGTGTTCAATAGCAATTCTTTGGCATTTCGGTTTTGTGAAAATTTAGCAATTTGAGCGTCTTTCATAATAGCAAATTTATTCTTGTCGAAATCCGCCCGTCGGTCGTTTCGGTATTCTGGTTTCTTGGTCGTTAGCCTGGTTTCGTTGGGATCTTTTATATTTAATATCGTGTTAAAACGAGCGTCTGTTGCGTTGAACTTCATTGCCTGATAGTAATGTTCCGCGGTTGGAAAGCTGTATGTTTTTCAATCGACCGCCATTTCGATCGGAATTGCCGAATAAGGGCTTAAAAACCAATACTCGCCGATAGGCAGGCAGAATCTAATCTCTTTATTCATCATGTTCCTCTTTGCTGGCTTGTCCTATATAAAGGACTTTTTTGATAGTGAGGTAACAAT
>JAIRTB010000091.1 GCA_031255155.1 Rickettsiales bacterium | reverse complement strand
AATAGCGGCGTCGTCCAGTGTAACAGTACTGTTGCTTTTCGGAACGATCCTCTCTATTGCCGTCTTGGCTGTATTGGCCTTGGTCAAGGCATCGCTAATCTTTGCCATCCCGACCGAATCGCTCGTGGAAAAAGCCTTATACGCGCCCTGTATATACGAAACCGCGGCATCGGCCGTATTCTTGGCGTTTTCAAGGGTGGCTCCGCCTTCAAATAAAAATGCCTTATGCGCGTCGGCCACGGGGGCGAAGTCCTGGGTCTGGCTTCTCTTGTTCGCGGAATTAGCGTTGGAGTTGACAACGACGGCGCCGACTATGGAGGTGATGCCGCCGGCGGCGGAGAGGCCGGAAGCGATCATATTGCCGACTAGATAGTTTTTGATGTCGGAGAGGGCGTCCTTGTCGAGGGAGGCGCAGACGTTCAGGAACTTGGAGATCGTGGTCTTTTTGTTGGAGGAGGAGGTATCGTCCTTGACGCAGGATTCATATTTCTGGAAATATTGCCTGAGGTCGACGGACTTGTCGCGGCAGGAGAGGGCATGGTCGAGCTCGCTGTTGAAACGGCCGAGGAGGGCGGCGGAGTAGATGAAGCCTCCGGCGCCGCCGATCATGGTGCCGAAGCCGCCGATTCCCGCCGATGCGCCGACCTGGATATTTGCACTCCACTTTTCTTTACCCACCAGGGATTTTCTTGTCTCGGAGTCGGTGGAAGCTAAATATTGGCTGGATTTCGAGGCGGAGCCGAAGCCGCCGATCATGTTGGACACGCCGCCTAGGACGGACATTCCGTGGGCGGCGAACATGTAGTTCATATAGCCGCCTATGGTCCCGGGCTTGAGCCAGCCCTCGACCGCGCTATCCTCCTCGGACTCGGACCCCGTCCCGCCCCAGACTTCGCCTTGGGCTTCGAGTTCTATGCAGGCGTCGTAGGCGGAGCGGATTTTGGAATCGAGCTCGGCGGAGGAATAGTCGGAACAGCCGGGGGCGGAGGAGTCGGAGGAGCCCGAGCCGCCGGGTATGCTTTGCGTGTCGGCATAGTTGACGGCGACGACCCAGGCGATCTGGGCGACGCTGCCGTCGGCGACGCCGGAGGGGGCGATTCTGACGCCGTTCCATGCGGCTATGTAGTCCGTAACGCCGTTCGCGCCGGAGATTTTCGTGGGATTGCAGCGGGGGAAAGCGAGGTCGAGCCTAAGTTCGCCATCCTGCGGTGCTTCCGCTGCTGCGCCATTGGCGTTGCTATTCTTGCACTGGCTAGCGCTAGTGTCGAAAAAGTAACCCTTAGCTTCGCACTCGGCCTTCGTGTATTTATCTCCGGTCTTGTAAAAAGTCGGATTGGCGACTTTGATAAAGGGGTTGTATCCGACCTTGTTGGCAAGGGCGTTGTAGGATTCGTCGCCGAGCTCCTGGCCGGCGGTGCCGAGGGTCCAGACCCTTTTGGCGCAGTCGCCTATGGCCGAATAGGCGACGCGGCCCTGGGCTGTTCTTTCGGGGGAGATTTTGATCAGCTGGGGGTATTCGTGGAATAGTTCCAGGCCGGCTGGGGTAAGGACGGCGTCGAATATGCTGTTGTCTTTGTAGTATTTGCCCCATTCTAGGGTGATGGAGGAATTGAGCAAAGCGTCTTTGAAAGGGTTTTGGGGGACGTTTACAAGCTCGCCCCCGGCGCGTCCCCCGCCCCGTCCGGACACGGCGATACCGGCGTTACTCCCCCTGCCGCCCCGCCCGCGTCCGGACCTTCTCGACCCGGCGACAGACAAGGCTTCCTGGTCGGAGGATTCGGCCGTGACCGCGGCGCTTCCGCCGCGGCGCCCGCTGCGCGCCGACGCCGCCGTCCCCGCGCCCCGCGCCCCTCTCTGCGCTTCCGCCCCTCCTATCCCCGCTATCACGGCGGGCCGGGCGGGCGCGCGGATCCAAGCTCAACGCCCCATGTCTTTTAAGCGTATTTTGAATATATAAAGCGGGCAGATATCGCATGTCTTTTCGGGCGAGGTATTCAAAAAATTACACACAATATTATTTCGATGCATCTCGGAGGAGCAAAAATCCTCTATATCCTTGTCCGACACCAGACGCTTAGCAAACATCAGATCTATTCCCATTACACCCTCTGTCAAGTTTATACATAATAAAAATAGCGAAACCGTCGGAGAAAAGTCAAGTAAAAACATGGATGAATAGACGGCGCGGTCAAAGCCGGTCCAGGCGAAAAAAATCCCCCGTATCGCGAGGGATTTTTCTTTCCATACGCCAAGCCGAAAAAAACCGGGGGACCGCTTGCGCAATCGACCCCGGCTTTTCGAGCCTTTTTGCCCTTTGGCTTTTCGCCTTTGGCCTAGCGAGCCGCCTCGATGGCGCGGCGCATGGTGCCCTCGTCGATGGCTCCCTTGAACATCTGGTCCCCGATGATGAACGCGGGCGTGCCGTAGATTTTCAAGGTTTCCGCCAGCTTGCGGGTGCGGATAAGCTCTTCCTCGACCGCGGGCGATTCCATGTCTTTTTGCAGGCGGTCCGTGTCGACCCCGGCGTCTTTCGCGACTTTGAGGACGATGGCTTTGACCTTGTTGTTCAAGTCTTTCTCGGTGATCTTTTCCTTGCCAAGCTCGGGGACAAGCTGGGCGTTGAACAAAGCCTTATACATAGCCTCGCCCTTGCCCTGGTATTGCGCGGCGATGGACGCGCGCGCGGGGATCAGGGAAACCTGGGGGAAAATAGGGAAATTTTTAAGCACGACCTTGACATCCTTTTCGCTTTCCAAAACGCGGGAAAGGGTGCGCGCCGAGTTTTTGCAATGCCCGCAGTTGAAGTCGTAAAATTCGTAGACGACTACCTTGCCTTCGGGATTGCCCGCGATGGCGGCGAATTTCGAATCGTCCTCGGTCAGGCTTTTAAGGGCCTTGCGGTCTTCCTCGCGCTCGCGCTCTTCCTTGATTTCCTCGGCGCGCGCGCGGGCAAGCTCGATGATTTCGGGCTTGTTCACGATGACGGACTCGGTGCGGACATTCACGACCGCCGCGGCGAGAGTATAGATGGCGAAGAACAAAATCGCCGTCGGAACGCCGTAGTATGCGGCCTTGTCCGCAGGCTTGACGGGCTTTTTCGCGCCATACGACTTCTCATAGACGACGAAAGCGGCGACCCAAAGGACGGATAGAACGAACAGAAAAATAGTCATAACTTTCTCCTTGCTTTTTTATTTTATGGACCATGACGGATTATATAGCGGATTTGCGCGATGTCAAGGAAAAGTTTGATTCCTCGACGGCTTTTCGCGGCTTGCCCAAAGAAAAATCGTGAAAATCCGGTTTCGCGGCATCGCGGGGGAAAGACTTGCGGCTTGGCGGCGGAGCGGCGTCGGCGGATGCGGCGATTTTAGAGCCGGATGTCGACGGCCTTACTTATGACGCGACATTTTATAACTTGCTGTTGGCCGATCTTATGACGCGGTGATTTTTATGCGCTTGACGACGCTAAATCCGAAATAGGAATTTATCCTCTCGACCGCCAAAGGCGCCTTGTATTGCGCAAGGCTTGAAAGCGAGGCCGACGCGGCCCGGGCGTAAAGGACGCCTTGGCGCCGGTCCAGGCGGACGGGCGAAATCATAGAGGCTATCTCGGCCCCGCATATCCGTGTCCATTCGCGGTTGATGTCCGCGCCCGCGAAGCCGTTTTTCGGGGCGAATTTCCGCACGATACCCTCGATCGCGTCCGCAAGGGCCACGGCGCCTCGACGGGACCTGGCCGCGGCCGGGGCGACGGGTTTTTCTATGTCGAATTCGCTTGAAGTCATTGAGCGCCTTGCTTCATGCCTTTGAGCATTTCCATAAGGCCGCCAAGCCCGCCCGATTTGTTTATGCTTTCCATCGCGGCCTTGGCTTTGCCGAATTGTTTGAGGAGCTTTTCGACCTCGGCCAGCGTAACCCCGGCCCCGGCGGCGATCCTGCGCTTGCGCCCGGCAAGGATTATCAAGGGGTTCTTGCGCTCGGACGGAGTCATGGAAAGGATCATGGCCTCTTGCCTTTTGACGCTTTCGTCGTTGAATCCGGCGCTTGCCAAACGCTCGGCCATGCCGGATATCCCGGGCATGAATTTAAGCAGGCCGCTTGGGCTGCCAAGCTTTTTCATCTGGCGGATTTGCATCAGCATGTCGTCGAAGGTAAAGCTTCCCGAGAACATTTTTTCGGCCAGGGCGCGCGCCTCGCCCTCGTCGATCTTTTCCTGCGCCCGCTCGACAAGGGACACCATGTCCCCCATGCCAAGGATGCGGGATGCGACGCGGTCCGGGTGGAAAGGCTCGATATCGTCAAGTTTTTCCCCGGTGCCGAGGAATTTGACCGGCACCCCGGCCATCGCGCGCAGGGACAGGGCTATCCCCGCGCGGGCGTCGCCGTCCATGCGGGTGACGATCGCGCCGGTAAGGCCTATGGCGCCGTCGAAAGCTTTCGCTATGCCGCCCCCCTCCTGTCCGACAAGGGCGTCGATGGATAAAAGGACTTCCTTGGGCCTGGCGATGTCGCGTATGCGGGCAAGCCCGCGCATAAGGGCCTCGTCGGCGTTCGACCGGCCCGCGGGGTCGAGGATCAGTATGTCATAGCCCGACGCCCGGCCAAGGGCGCGCTTTGCGATCTGTTCCGGCGATTCCCCGCCGCTTATGTCAAGAGAGTCGACCCCCGCGCGCCGGGCAAGGATGCCAAGCTGCTCCCTCGCCTGGGGCCGCTCGGTGTCAAGGGAGGCCAAAAGGACCCTGCGCCCGTGCTTTTCGCGCAGCATTTTCGCGATTTTCGCGGCCGAGGTGGTCTTGCCCCCGCCGTTCAGTCCGGCCATCAATATGACGCCGCTTTGGACGATTTCGCTTTCGTCGCCGCCAAGCATGAGGGCGATTTCGTCGTTGAAAATCTTGGCTATCTGCTGGGCCGCGCGCACTCCGCCGAGGATTTTCCGCCCCAGGGCCTTTTCTTTCGCGCGGGCGGACAGCGGGGCGATAAGGCCAAGCGGAACATCGGCCTCCAACAGGGCGATTTTGATGTCGCGCAAAGCCTCGTCCAAATCGCCCTCGCGTATCTTGTCCCGCCCGGCGAGCCGGTCGAGCGCGCCGGATATTTTTTTAGCCAAAGAATCGAACATTTTTCATTTCCCCAAGTTCAGCCTTTTTCTTGCCGGCCACGACAGCCCCGTGCGGAGATTGCCGCGCCTCGGCCGAGCCTCTGCCATGCGCCGCGCGTCGGCTCGCGCGCTCCGCCTAATATACTCCGCCAAGCCCCGGCTCCGATACCGGCTCTGGCGCCATGGGCGGAGCCGAAAGCTCCGGGCCAAGGCGATGCGGACGGAGCGGCGGGCGCTGCCATAGCGGGCCGGGCTTGCTCGTTGCCGTCATATGGCGACGGTTTTTTTTGGCTCTTCCCCGAACGCCTCGCGTATGCCGAATATCTCCACCGCGCGGGCGGACAGCCCGCTCAAATACTCGCGGTTGTCCATGCCGAACTTCGCGGGGTCGCGCTCGGGCTTTTCTATATAGAACCGCATGGTGGCCCCGCTTGTCCCCGTGCCCGACAGGCGAAAGAATATCCTCGCGCCGTCGTCGGTTTTGATTTGGGTTCCCTCCCACCCGGATTTCTCTCCGGTCGCGGGGTCGGAATAGAATATGTTTTCCAAAGAGGCTATGCCGTTCCGTCCGGCAAGGTCCGCGCCGCGCATGCGCCCGACTATGCGCGCGGCCGCGTCGGCGTCGACGCCCTCGTAAGAGTATTGGGAATAGAACATGCGCCCGTATTCGTCCCACAGCCCGCGCATGACCTGGCCGGGCGTCATCCCCGTGGCGCCCAGGATGTTCAGCCAATACAGCGCCGCGAATATGGCGTCCTTTTCGCCGATATAATCGCCGCCCTGGCCAAAGCTTTCCTCTCCGCACAGCTGGACCATGCCCGATTCAAGCAGGGGGCCGAACCATTTCCACCCCGTCGGCGTGGCGTACAGCGATATGCCAAGCCGGGCGGCAACGGCGTCGGCGGCGCTTGAAGTGGGCATGGACCTTGCGACGCCTTTCAACCGCCCACGGTAATACGGGACACGGCCGTGGTGCTTG
>JAIRTB010000069.1 GCA_031255155.1 Rickettsiales bacterium | reverse complement strand
CTGCGCCAGTGGGTCGATTCCCGCAAGGACTGGAACAAGCTTGTCCGCGGAATCGCATACAAATGGCTTGACGAAGGTCTCGACGACAGGTCCATCACCCGCGACCTTAGGTGGGGCGTGCCGGTGCCCGCGGATGTTTGGCCCGACCTTGCCGGAAAGGTTTTCTATGTATGGTTCGACGCCCCGGTCGGCTATATCTCCATGACGCGGGACCTTTTGGACGAGCGATACCTCGACTGGTGGCAGAACCCCAAGGTCAAATATTTCCAATTCATGGGCAAGGACAATGTGCCTTTCCACGCCGTAATCTTTCCCGCCATGGAGATCGCCACGGGCGAGCCATGGCACCTTGCCGACGAGATCAAAGGCCTTGCGTACTTGACCTTCAACGGCGGAAAATTCAGCAAGTCGGCGCATCGCGGCATCTTCGCCGACGACGCGATCGTGGAATTTCCCGAGGCGGACATCCTCAGGTGGTGGATTATGAAAAACCTGCCCGAGACGGACGACGCGGACTTTTCATTCGAATCCCTCGCCTCGGACACGAACAAGGACTTGAACGATGTATTCGGCAACCTGGTCCTGCGCTCGGCAAAATTCTATCGGTCCAAATTCGGCGAGACCGTATCGCACGAGCCTTCGCTCGCCGCGGACACGGCTTCGCTTGCCGACGAATATTTCGCCCGCATGGACGCATTGGAATTTAGGAAAGCCGCCCTTGTCTTGCGCAGGATATGGTCCCTTGGCAACGAATACATGGACAAGGCCGCGCCTTGGAGCGTTTACAAAACCTCGCCGGACGAGGCCGGGCGCATAGCCGTCGAGGCGATGAATATCGCGGCCCTGGGCGCCGTCCTTGCCCTGCCTTTCATTCCCGTATTCGCCCAAAGGGTCCTTGACATATTCGGCATCCGCGCCGACAGGTTCGACCCCATGCCGCGCGTCGGGCCGGGGTCGAGGCTTGCCGTGCCCGAGGCTTTGTTCTTGAAAATTCCGCCCGAGCGGGTGGAGGAACTGAATGCGAAATACGGCACATAATGGCGGACGAGAGTTTCGCGGGCCTTGCCGCCGGGGGATATTTTCGACCGGAGGCCGGGCGGCATTTCCTTTGCGCGCCGTCGCGTCCCGCCGCGCGCCGCGGGAAGTTTCGGGCGCTTTTTTCAGCTTGGATTTTCTTGGGCGATTGGGAGCGGAAAAGATTCGGGTATGAAAAGCAGGGCGATTGGATGACGGGAAGGGCATGGATATGAAAAGCAGGGCGGGCGGCGTTTTTTTCGGCTTGGGCTTGGGTTTTATCTTGACCTTGGCCCTATTATCCTGCGCGGCGGTCGAGAACCTTGTCGGCGAGACGGGGCAGATCGACGGCTGCATGTACCTTAAAGGCAGAGTAGTCCCGCCCAAGTGTCTTTACGACTTGACCCGCGCCGGGGCGGTCGGATCGGCCGGCCTCGCGAAATGCGTGGCCGAAAGCAATGTCCAGGCAAGCGGCGGCTCCACCCTATTCGTTTTGCTCGACGGCGAATTGCGCCTTATGCCCGCGTGCTATTTCCAGGACGGCGCGCAGCGCGAATATTACCGCTATGATTTCGCCAACTCGCTTTTATACACCCGCCTGATATCCTGCGACGACGGGTGCAAGTCTTTGTCGAAGACTTTTTCCCTGTCGTTCGCGGGCGGCTTCGCCAGCGCGGTCCAAGCGGCGGAATCGAGCGAATAGCCCCATGGACACGCCTATACGGGCACATCCAATATACCGCTTTGACATGCCGAACGCGATTTTCCTTTACTTTGGCGCGGCCGGTTTCGTATAATCCTTTTCGGAGGAGAGAGTTTGAAAAGGCCCGTCATTTTGCCATTACTATTGCTATTGCCGGCGGGGGCGGCCGGAGCGAACGACTATGCCAACTATGCGGCTTTGGTCAAGTCATGCATACAGGCGGACTATCAAGGATGCGTCCTGGACCCTTTGGACATAGCCCTTGTCAAATACTGCATACCGCGCCAGGACGCCACCTGCAATGTGGCGACGACGCCGGTATATGTCCCCGCCTCCGCCCATGCCTTGAAGTGCGAGTGTCCCAGCGACAACATGGCCTATAACATTAAAACGCGCGAGTGCGAGTATTGCCTTTTCGGATCTTCCAGCAGGTATGACACGGAATGCCAAAGCCCGCCAGCCTGCCCCCTCGGGCATTCGTTGGAGCTTGCCCCTGAGAACGCTCCGGCCGCGTGTTCCGCCGGATATTTATACCAAGCTTTATAGTCCCGGCCCGCCCGGCCAAGAGGGCGATCGGAGCGTCATAATATCGACCACCGGCATTGCCAAAAGGGCGGCCCGCCGGCGTTATGGATCGAGGGAGGCAAGCGTCCGATACGCCTTTACCACCTCTTTGAACCTTTCCTCGCCCTGCTTGCCGTTCAAGTCGGGGTGAGAGAGCTTGACATGCCTTTTATACGCCGCCTTTATTTCCGCAATAGAGCAGGGATAGCCCAGGCCCAGGGTGTCGAGCGCGGATTTTTGCTCGGGCGAGAGATTCGCGCGGGGATCCTTGGCAGGCGCGCGCCGGCCCATGACTTTGCCGAACACGCCCAATGGATCCTCGATCCGCGCGCCGCCTATCACGCCGGACAGGCCAAGCCCGAACTTGAACGTCCGGGCGCGCCAGGTTTCGTCGGCCCTGGCCTCTTTTTCGATCTCGCCCTGAGACAGGCCGTCGAAGTAATTCCAAGACTTGTTATACTCGGCGGCGTGCTTTTTGCAGAAATGGTAATATTCTTTCAGCTCGCGCGTTTTGGGCGCGCGGAACAGGCCTTCTTCGCCGCAATCGGGATGGTCGCATTTCATAATTCTTTCAAGAATACTTTTTCGGACCGGCTTTTGCAAGGGAAAACCTTGGCGGAGAAGGGGCCCTTGTTCGGGGCGGAGGGAGCGCTTTCGGGAAGCGGCGGCCCTTTACTTCGGGCGGAACGGGACCGAGACGCGGAAGGCCGAATCGTTCGCGAGTATCTTTCCGGCTATGCGGAACGCGCTTTCGACGGCAAGCGCGCCTATCGACGGGTCGAACAGAAAATCTATGTCCGGGCCGGAATCCCTTGATTCTTCGAGCGCGGCGTTCAGGTGTTCCAGAGAACTTGCCCCGGCATAGAGGCCGCTTGCCGTTTTGAGCGTTCCCACCCCGTATCTCGCGGCGGCCGCGACGGCACCCCTTATCGCCCCGACAGTCGAGAGAAACGCGGTTTCGGCCGAGATTTTCAGCGCCCGCCCGCCAGCCGCTTCGAGCGCGGCGCGCAGCACCTCGTCCGCGTTTTTCGGCATGCCGCCCGCGGGCGCGGCGAAGAACGACGGAGCAAGGCACAGCTCGACGCCGCCAGCCCCCTCGGTAAGCGCGCTTTTTATTTCCCGGAACACCACTTCGGGCAGGGCCAGCGACGAGAGGAAATCCAACCTCGCGAACAGCTTGACCCCCGACCTTTGCGTCCATTTCCACGCGTCGCCAATGCAGCTTTTCGGCGCGGAAAGCTCGGCGTAATGCCTCGACACCGCCTCCCGGCAGGCAAAGACCAGATCGCTTTCGCCGCGGGCATACAGCACGCAGCGTCCGAAATATTCGTCCTCCATCCTGAACATTCCCAATATTATACCACGGAGCGGCCGATTTTTCAATTCGACTTTTTCAATTTGACTTTCGCGCGGGCGGGCATTACCCTATCGCGCGCCATGAAAGAGCTTGATTTCCCAACCGTCATACAAGGCCCGCGGATCCTTATGCGCAAGCTCGCCCAGCGCGAGCGCAGCGAGGGCAATCCCGAAATAGGGCCTTTGCTGGACCGCAACCCCGACATATCCGACCTGTTTTACTCTCTGCTAGACCGGCCCATATCAGACGACGCGATGTATGGAATCTATATCGAAAAACTATGCGGGATATTATACGCCTTTTACGATTTCGGGAACAGAATAACCATTGAATTCGGAGTGGACAGGCTTTGCCGAGGAGCGGGCATCGCGGGCGAGGCCAGGCGCGTTTTGGAAGACCGCCTGTTCGCCGACACCGCGGCCACCCTTACGAAAACCCTGGTATCCAAGGAAAACCCCGCCTCTATACGCGCGAACGAAAAGGGCGGATACCGCGTTTCGGACGGCGGATGGTGCAAGCAATTCAGCCTTTCCCGCGAAGACTGGCTTGGCCGCGCGGGCGGATCTTCGTCCATCCGCCCTATGCCCGGCCGGGAAGGATTCATTCCGGGCCGGGAGAGGCTTGCGTCCGAGGAAAGGCAAATCGGGAGTTGAAAATTCGAAATCCGCGGCTATAATCCGTTTACATGGCAAAGTCCAAGGTCATATTCGAGTGCGGAGCGTGCGGCGCGAAATATCTTTCGTGGCGCGGCAAGTGCGACGCCTGCGGCGAATGGAACTCTATATCCGAATCGCGCGAATCCGCCCCGCCCGCAGGCATAACCAACG
>JAIRTB010000068.1 GCA_031255155.1 Rickettsiales bacterium | reverse complement strand
TTCAAGTCCTTTTCGGTAAGGATGGGCAGGGGGACGATGGTGTTGGGCAGGTTGAATCCCTTGCGGTCCTTTATTTTGCCGCCGACGATGACCTTGGCCTTGACAAAGCCCTTGCCCTTTTCGGAAACCTGGACCTTGATTTTTCCGTCGTCGATAAGGACGAAGTGCCCGATGTCCAAGGATTCCAGCACCTCGGGGTGGGGCAGTTTGACGCGGGTCGAATCACCCGGCGCGGATTCGCTGTCGAAAATAAAATCCTGGCCGTTTTCAAGGATAGCGGACCCGCCGGCGAATTCGCCGATGCGCAGCTTGGGCCCCTGGGTGTCGCCCATGATGGGGATTTTGATGCCAAGCTCTTTTTCTATGCGCTTTATGTTGTCGCGGCGCTTTTTGTGGTCGTCGTGCGTCCCGTGGGAGAAGTTCAGGCGGCAGGCGTTTACGCCGGCCTCGATGGCGGCTTTGAGCATGGGGTATTCCTCGGTCGAGGGCCCTATGGTGGCGAGTATCTTTGTGAACCGGAAATCTTTCGTCGTGTTCGTCATGGTGGCTCCTTGTTTTTTTCTTGCGATTCCCCCGGTTTTTTTTCTTGCAATTGTCGGATAATTGCAGCAATATCTTACAGGAAGAAAAATAATAATCAACCAAAATATTGTAAGGAGGGAACGGAAATGGCAAAGAATCAAAGCGTCGACGCGGCCCAGCTCAAAGGCTTTATGGACCGCATAGGCCGGTTGGAAGAGGAGATGTCCCAGATTCGCGGCGACATTCGGGAAATTTATGCCGAGGCCAAGGATTTCGGCTATGACCCAAAGATAATGCGCGCCGTCCTGCGCTTGTCCAAGCTTGACGAGTCCGACCGCAGCGAGCTTGACGAGATAACCGAAACCTATCGCGCCGCGCTGAACGTATAAGTCCGGCATGTATGGCCCGCTTTGGAAAACCCAAGCCCGGCGTTATGCCGTGCGCAGAAAGCCCAAGCCCGGCGTTATGCCGCGTGCAGGCGGTATAAGCCCGGCATGGTGCCGCGCATGGAAAATATAAAGGATTATGATGCTCTTGCGCTTTCATTCCGCCAAGCATAACGCCAGGGCCGCGCTGTGGCTGGCGCTTGCGGTCATGGCGCCGGGGCTTGTCCTGCGCCTTTTCGGGGTCGGGCATCAAAGGTTCGATTTCGAGTTTTTCCTGATCTGCTGGCTGTCGATGTTCGGCGCGACTTTTTTGGACAAGTGGTTCCTGCGCGCCTATCTTGGGCTGTTGTTCGTCATGGATTGCATAGAGTTGCACTATATATCCTATTTCGGCTTTCCTATGCATGTGTTCGATGTGGGCGATGTCGTCGGCGAGATTCCCGAGATAATCGAGGGCGGCCTTGGGTATATAAGGTTCGCGTGGTTCGTCCTGCCGGTCATGGCGGCGTGCTATTGGGCGGCGTTCCGCGTGTATGCGCGCTATGCGCCAAGGCTTAGGCATAGCCGCTGGTTCGTCCTGCTATACCTTGCCGGGGTGCTTTATGTTCCGTACAAGACCTCGAATCACGATATAGTAAGCTTTTTCCCCCGCGCGACGAGGTCGAGCCTGTATAACGCCTATAACGCGTTTTCGTATTATGTTTTCAAAGGCGCCTCCGCGCCCGAGGGCATAAAGGCCAGGCCGTATGGCATAGTCCCCTCGCCCGGGACGCGTCGGCGGAATGTCGTTCTGATCATAGGAGAGAGCGTGTCCCGCGGGCGCATGTCGCTGTATGGCTATGGCCGGGACACTACGCCGGGCTTGAAAAAGATTGTCGGGGAAAAGGGCTGGCGCGTCTATGACGGGATTTCGGCGTCAAGCGCGACCAAGGATTCGCTGCCCATGCTGATGAATGCGATATACGAGCCGTGCAACCTGGACCAAATGCGCGGCGGGCTGACCAATCTGTTCAAGATAGCCGCGGACAACGGTTTTGCGACTTGGTTCATAACGTCCCAGGACAGCAAGCTGCTCGACGGCAATTCGATGAAATACGCCGATAATGTCATTGAAAAGGCGAACCGCCCGCTGGTTTCGTTTTCGCGCGGCGATTTCTATATCGCGGACGAGCTTGGGGAAATAGATTGGAGCCGCCCCAACTTTGTGGTGGTTTTCACCCGGGCGAATCATGTCGATTACAAGAAGAGGTATCAGTTTCGCCCCGAGTTCGCGAAATGGGACGACTCGGCTGGCTTGCCTCGCGGAGAGTTTTTGGTGAATTCCTATGACAATTCCATGTCGTATTTGGACGCCGCCGTTTCCGAGATGGTGTCGCGTATTCCGGACGGCGCGGCCGTCGCGATAACCGCGGATCATGGAGAGCTGCTGGGCGAGGGCGGGCTTTACGGGCATTTCCACACCTATCCCGCGACATTCGAGGTGCCTATGGTGTCGAATCTTGCCGTCGATTCGTCCGGCGGAATCTCTACGCATTACGACTTGGCGAAAGCCGTCTCCGCCGCTCTGGGCGCGCGCATAGAGAACGAAAACGAGATAAAGGGCTTGAAATTCGCAAGCGGCCCGCATATAATGGAATCGTGCCGCAAAAACGCCACGGCCCGGGGCTTCGGCCCTCGTCCCCTCGGCACGGGGGCGTGCGAATGGGGGGGGGCTTCGGCGAAATCCGGCGGGCTGTGCATAATAAAGCCGGCGCTGGTCGATTGATTTGTGAAAGGGATATGGCAAGATGGCGCATTGGGCGGACGCGCTGGCGCAGGAGATCATAGCCGCGAAAGGCGACAAGGCAAGCTATACGCTTGCAAGCGGCATCACGCCAAGCGGCACCATCCACTTCGGCAAATTCCGCGAGATAATAATGACGGACCTGGTCGCGCGGGCGTTGATAAAGCTTGGCAAAAAGGTGCGCTTTATATATTCGTGGGACGATTACGACACTTTCCGCAAAGTCCCGTCCGACATGCCCATGCGGGATATGCTCGAATCCCGTCTTTACGAGCCGATAGTCGATATTCCGGACCCGTTCGGCGTTTCGTCGAGCTATGCCGGGCATAACGAGGAGGCGCTTGAAGCCATAGCCCCCTCTTTGGGCATAGACTATGTGGAATATGTCTATCAGGCCAAGAAATACCGCTCGCGCGCGTATAACGAAAGCATAATCGTCGCCATGGATTCCCGGGACAAGATCGCCGGCATTATGGCCGGGTTCAAAAGCGGAGAGCTTGCCCCCGGGTGGCAGCCGTTGGAGGCGTATTGCGAGGAATGCAACCGCGACCGCATGGCGTTCGGGCGATATGATTCCGCGGCGAAGAAAATAGGCTACGAATGCAAATTGTGCGGGCATAAGGGCGAGCTGGACTTGCGCGAAAGCCGCCGGTTGAAGCTTCCCTGGCGCATAGATTGGCCGATGCGCTGGGCTTACGAGGATGTTGATTTCGAGCCGGGCGGCCGCGATCATTCAAGCGCGACGGGCAGCCGCGATACCGGCGAGGTGATCTGCCGCGAAATATACGGCCGCGAGCCGCCGGTGTATAGCGTCTACGAGCAGATTCGCGTCAAGGGCCAGACCAAGAAGATGAGCTCGTCCTCCGGCAATGTGCTTAGCTTGGAGAGCGTCCTTGCCGTATACGAGCCCGAAATCGTCCGGTGGTTTTTCGCTTCTTACAAGCCGACGGCCCCGTTCGACATGGCGTTCGACCTGGATGTGTTGAAGAATTACGAGGAGTTCGACCAGGCCGAGCGCAAGGCTTACGAGGGCGACGAATATTTCCGCCGCGTCTATGAATTGTCCCAGCTGGGCGTCGACGGCTCCATTCCGCCCGAAATGCCGTTCCAGCCGTCGTTCCGGCATCTGTGCAATATTATTCAGGTGAACGGTTTCGATATGGAAAAAACGCGCGGATACTATGCCGGTGGGATAAGGAATTCCCGGGACGAGCGCCGGTTCGCCGAACGCTCGGCGCGGGCGAAATATTGGCTTGAAAACCATGCTCCCGCCGATTTCCGCTTTATGCTGAACGCGTCGCGTCGCGTCGATGTAAAGCCGCTGCCCGCCGTCGAAAGGCTGCGCGGCGATCTTGCGGGGGATTGGGACGCGCTGTCGGACGAAAAGGCGTTGCAGGAAAGGCTTTCTGCGATTGTGGCCGATTCGGGCATGTCCGCGAAAGAGGTTTATAGGAATATATATCAGCTTTTGATAAGCCGCGATTCGGGCCCTAAGCTTGCCGGGTTCATAGGCTCTATCGGCCGGGAAAAAATCCTGGATCTTTTATAGCGAATCCTGGACATTTTATAGTTGAAGGTCCGGCTGTTCGTGCCTCCCGCAAAAAGCAAGATGCTTTCTTGTCGCTTGGGCGCGGTATGATTTCACGATTTCACGCTAAGGCGTATGTGGTTCCAAGGCGGAATGCGGAATATGGCGCGATATAGTCCGCATGAGCTAAATTGCGTTGTAATGCGGGCATAGATTTATAATGCCGTGCGCGGCGCGCCCGCCTCGGCCAGCAGGTTTTGATAGAAATCTCCGGTTTCGGCAAGTGGGCTTAGGTTGCCGCCAAGGGCTATTTTCAAAGCCTCGTCCGCGGTCTTGACGGGCATCACGGATATTTTGCTCAATATGGCTTTTGGTATGTCGTCAAGGTCTTTTTTGTTTTCGAAAGGGATCAGGACGGTCTTTATTCCGCCCCTTGCCGCGGCCAGCAGTTTTTCTTTGAGGCCGCCGATGGGCAGGATTCGCCCGCGCAATGTTGCCTCTCCGGTCATGGCGACGCAGGCGCGGACGGGAATCCCCGTCATTGCCGAAACTATGGCCGTGGTCATGGCGACGCCGGCCGAGGGCCCGTCTTTTGGAGTCGCCCCCTCGGGCACATGGATGTGTATGTCCGTCTTTGCCCAGGTTCTCGGGTCGATTCCGAACGCCCGCGAGCGGCTGCGGATAAAGCTTTTCGCGGTTTCGATGGACTCTTTCATCACATCGCCCAGCTTGCCTGTAAAGCGCGCCTCGCCCTTGCCCTCCATTATGGCGGCTTCTATGGTAAGCATTTCGCCGCCGGCTTCGGTCCATGCAAGCCCGCGCACTATGCCTATGGCGTCTTTGTCGAAGGCGACCTCGTGGTTGAACTTTTCGACCCCTGCAGAGTCTTTAAGGTTTTCCGCGGTGATCTTTTCTGTGATTGGGCGTTGCTTCGCGGGAGCTTGCGTTTTTCCGGACGACGCCCCGCTTCCGGCCCCGGCTCCTGCCTCGGCTGCTGCTGCATCCGCGTCGGTGTCCGATGCGTCGGTGGCCGATGCGGCCGCGATAGAGGGCGATGCGGAGGCTTCGGCCTCGGCGATTTTGCGCACGACTTTGCGCATGATCTTGTCAAGCTGGCGCTCCATGCCCCTTACGCCCGATTCCCGGGTGTATTTTTGTATAAGGGTGCCAAGGGCACTGTCGTCGATGGAAAATTCGTCGTCTTTAAGGCCGTTTCTTTCAAGCAGTTTGGGAATGATGTGCCGTCGAGCGATCTCGATTTTCTCGGCCTCGGTATAGCCGGAAAGCTCGATGACCTCCATCCTGTCGAGCAGGGGGCGCTGCACCCCGTCAAGCGAGTTCGCGGTCGCTATGAACATCGCGTGCGAAAGGTCATAGTCGAGGTCTATGTAATGGTCGTTGAAAGCGGTGTTCTGCTCGGGGTCCAAGACTTCCAGCATGGCGCTCTGCGGATCGCCGTGGTATGTGTCCGAGCCCAGCTTGTCTATTTCGTCGAGGATGATGAGGGGGTTGCTTGTCCCGGCCTTTTTCATTGTGGCGAGTATCTTTCCCGTTGTGGCGCCGACATAGGTCCGGCGGTGCCCGCGGATTTCCGCCTCGTCGTGGACGCCGCCGAGGGATAGCTTGGCAAAGCTGCGCCCCGTGGCCTCGGCTATGGCGCGGCCGAGGGAGGTTTTGCCTACGCCGGGCGGCCCCGCGAAGCATAATATGGTGCCCTTGGGCTTTGACGAGCGTTTTTGCACGGCCAGAAATTCAAGGATCCTGTCCTTTATCTTGTCAAGGGCGTAATGCCCGCGGTCCAGGGTCTCGGCGGCTTTTTTAAGGTCGGTTACAAGGGGGGACTTCTTGTCCCAGGGCAGTTCCAGTATGCTTTCGATATAGTTCCTGCAAACGCCGGCCTCGGCGCTTTGGGGATGCATTTTTTTAAGCTTGCCAAGCTCGGCCTTGGCGCGTGCCTTGGCCTCTTTGGGCATGGGCTTTCCGTCGATTTTCTTGGCCAGGTTTTCTATCTCGGCCTCGTCGTCGTCGCCAAGCTCTTTCTGTATGGCGCGCATGGTTTCGTGCAGATACGCGTCGCGGTGGCTGCGGTGGAATTCGCTCGCGACTTCGGCGCTGATCTTTCTGTCGAGTTTCAGCCCCTCGATCTCGGATTCCAGGAAAAGGATAAGCTTTTTTATCTTCGTGGACAGGACGGTTTCTTCAAGTATGGCCTGCTTGGTGTCGACATGTCCGGGTATGGCCATGGTGATGACCGCGATGGCGATTTGCACATCGTCGAATTTTTCCAGGCTGTCGCCCATGTTCGTCGCGACATTCGCCCCGGCCCTGATATACAGCTTGAACTTGTCGATAAGGGCGCGGTGCAGCGCGACGATTTCGGGGGAGTTTTCGTTGGTCCGGGCGAAATGCAGCTTTTCCACGAATGCGCACGGGTCGGCGCGGGATTCGTCGAACGCCCGCACCTTGACGATTTCCAAAGTGTCCAGCAGGATGATTCCCCTGTTGGGATTTAATTCCAAAGGTTTCGAAACGGCCGTTACGCCGATTCGGTAAAGGTCTTCCTCCGAGGGGTCCTTTTCCGCGTTCGCGCGGCAGGCGAGCAGCACGACGGGGGTTCTTTCGGCAAGGGCCCTTTCGGCCGATTTGCTTGGGTTCGAAAGGGATGGCTTGACGGGCACCACCATGTTGGGAAAAGCGATCATGTTGCGTATCACAAGGACGGGCAGGGATTCCTCTATTCTATGAGAGCGTCTTCTGGGGCGTATGAACATGGCGTTCCTTTCTGGTTCATATAATATAATGCATGGATTTGCGAATTTCAAGTGCTTGCCATGGCGCGGGTTTTGTGGTATTATGAAAAAGGAGGGTCTATGTCGGGCATAGTGAAGAAAATCCCCGTGAATCCTACGGTGGTCAGGCTGAACAAGCTGCTTGTCCAGTGGCAGAACGATTCGCGCCTGAAAATCTATTACAAGCTTGCCGCGCTTCTGCGCAACCG
>JAIRTB010000065.1 GCA_031255155.1 Rickettsiales bacterium | reverse complement strand
CCCGTCCGCGACGCCGGTGAACGCGACGGTTTCAAGGGGCATGTCGCCAAGCCCCAGCTGGGAAATCCTGTCGCGCCAATATTCGAATCCGCGCATGGTCATGCGGCCTTTCTGCTGCCCTCGCGGGCGTCTTTTTCGTTGAAGAAGGCAAGCATCGTCTCGACGAACTCGCGGTATTGGTCAAGGATCTCCGTCCCCGCGCGGTCGGGCAGGACCAAGGCCATGTCGTCGAGGTTGTCCTGATAGCTGTCGAGTTTCACGACATCCACGCCAAGCGAGCTCCATGTCTCGCGGGCGGCCTCGGCGTTTTCGATCGAGGCGTTGGTGGCGACGACGAAGGCGCGTATTTCCACGCCGTTGTCCGGAGGCAGGGCTTGGGCCATCATGTCCTTGATAGAGCCGAGGGCCATGGCGGCTCTCCATACGGGCGAAGTGTATCGCTTGTTCGGGGCATACCATTGCGCCGAGTCGGATATGCCCGAGGAATCGTTGGCGACGACGCTGCCGAAAGAGGAATCTATGATTCCTATGGCAAGGATGTCGTCGCTTGCTATGGCGGCGAAGTCCAAGTCCACGCCGTCCACGGACGCGGGGCCCAGGTCGAGGTATGACCGCTCGGCGAAAAACGCGCCAAGCTTTGAGCGGTACATCTTGCGCACACTTGCCTCGGCGATAGAGATTATGTTGTCCTCCGCGGAAGGGGAATAAGGCCTGGCCGCATTGGCATTGGCATTGGCATCCGCTTCGTCCGTCGGAGCCTCGTCGGTTTTGGCCGCCAGGCCCGTCAAGGCCGAAGCGGCGGACGAAGCCTCCAAACCCGCCGAGACCAAAGCGGTGGGCGCGCCCTCCAAGCCGGCTGCCGCGGCGGGCGAGGCAAGAGGCACCCCCGCATCCGCCCGAGCCTGAGCCGCCCGAGCCTGGCCACCGGCATCCGCCCGAGCCTGAGCCGCCTGAGCCTGGCCACCCGCATCCGCCCGAGCTTTGGCCTCAGTCCCAAAGCCCGCCGCGCCCCGCTCGCTGTATAAAGCCTGCCACTTCGGGTCGTCGGGGTCTATCATTCCGATGAAAGCGGGTGCGAAAGGCGCCGCGTATTGAAATTGCACCTGGGGCTGCTGCTGGGGCAAGGCGCCCGCGCGCGCGAACATAATCTTGACGAAAGCCAGGATGTAAAGGAACGAGTTCGCCACAAGGACGCCGCGCAGGAACATGTCGCCCGCGAAAGCGGCGCGCGCCTTGGCAAGTCCGCCCGGCCCGAACTCGACGCCGTGCCCGGCCCAAAGCCACCACGCGACCGGCGCGACAAGGACCGCGCTCAGCAGGGATATCGCGCCCGCTTTCCTCATGCCTTCCCCTGGCCGCCCGCGTATGCCTGCCTGTACATGGCCATGTCCAGGGCGTGCTTTGTCATATAGTCGTGCTCGTTCAGCATGTCCGCGACTATGCTGTTGTTTTCTATCGGGTTCGTTCCGCCGAAAGTAAAATTCTCGTTGCTGTCGAAAAGCGACGCGTATCCGCCGACAAGTTTTTCAAGATAGATGTCGCTGAACGATTTCTTGCCCTTTTTGTTGAAAAGCTCGATAAGCCCGCCGATTCGGACAAGCTCTTGCTTTTGCTCGTCGGCGCTTTTCCCGTCCAAAGAGGCGCGTATGTATCGGTCAAGGACTATGATCGTTTCGATCGCGGGTTCGTTCTGGTTGAAAAATTGGCTGGCGTCGGCATTCCCGGCGGCGTCGACTTTCTGGGCCTTTTGGACATATAGCGGTTTGCCTATCCTGTTGCCGCGTGCGTCGCGCCTTATATTGCCGTTTTCGTCCAGTTCGAATTCGGTCGTGGACCTTTTCTGCTGGCGGTTGGCGGCGTCGATGTCCGGCATAGCGAAATACGACGCGAATTCAAAGTCGGGGTTCAGGGTCCCGTCGCTCAAAACGGCGCCCTCCCTCAGGGCGTTCAGGTCGGCCGTCCATTGCTGCGCGACGATCCCGGCAAGGAAGTTCTGCCGTGCGATGATGTTCAGGCCGCGTCCCGGCGGAGTGTTGTCGGTAATCCATTGATTGTCGATAAGGGCGCCGTTGGAAGTAAAGTTCATGCCGGCGATATGCTTCTGATACTCTTTCAAGCGCTTGGATTCCTTGTGCTTTTCCTTGGAAAGCTGGTATTGGTCCTTGGCCGCGTCCATAAGGAATCCGGCGGGCTTGTAAAACATGCCTATCATCGTGGCGTTCAGGAAAGGCTGTAAAATGGCAAGGAAGTCGTCCAGCTCTTTTATCCCGCTTTGCAGCTTTTCCTTCATCTTGTATTTGTATCTCCGCTTGAAACGGTCGCTGTCCTCCTTTGACGGGGCGGGCAGCTTGAACCCTTTGGCCGCGTCAAGGTTGACCGGACCCGCGCCGTCCGAAGAGGGTTGCGCGTCGGGGGCGTTTCCCTCGCCCGGATGCCGGCCCGTTCTCCCGGCGCCGGACGGAGCCTTTGAGGCGGCATTTGCCTTTGCCTTTGCCTTCTCCGCAAGCCCTCCCTCGATTTTCTCGCCGATATTCAGCTTGACCTCTTTGTCGTAAATGCCGCCCGCCGAGTCCAACGCTTTGCCAAGATACTCCTGGGCATTCTTATTGCCTTTGAACATGTCGAGAAGCGCGTCGCGCTGATCGGTGTATTGCTGCGAATCGAGGCCGTAGATTACGCGATAGTTCAGCGCAAGCTGTATCGCCTGGCGCAAAGTTTCTTTCGTATCCTTGTCGCCGTCCGATTGTCCGTTTTCGCCGTCCGTGTCGAAAATCTTGTATTCATAGTCTCTGATAAGGGAATCGAACGCTTTGTCCGCGGCATAGTTGAATATTCCATAGGACAGCGCGTTCTTTTCGGCCTGTTCCCCGACGGGGACATATTCGGCGTTTTCATCGCCAGGATTCTCATCATCGGCATTTTCGCCATCGGCGTTTTCATCGCCAGCATTTTCATTCTCGGCGGGAACCGCGCCATCGGCATTTTCGCCACCGCCAGCATTTTCCCCGCCGCCAGGATTCTCATCACCCTCGGCATTTTCATTCTCTACGGGAGCCGCGCCATCGGCATTTTCGCCACCGCCAGCATTTTCCCCGCCGCCAG
>JAIRTB010000033.1 GCA_031255155.1 Rickettsiales bacterium | reverse complement strand
AACAAGGCCAGCCGCGCGGAGAAAGGCTTGCCCTCGGCGGTCGAGAACTTGCCCTCGACGCTCCAATATTCTTGTTTTTTGAAGCCCTCTATTTCGCGCTCGCGGTCGCTGATAAGGCGGAGCGCGACCGATTGCACGCGCCCGGCGGATTTGCTGCCCGGCAGCTTGCGCCATAGCACGGGCGAAAGCTTGAACCCGACAAGATAGTCGAGCGCCCTGCGTGCGAAGTATGCGTCGACCAGCTGCATGTCTATGTCGCGCGGATTGGCCATGGCGGCGCTTACGGCGGATTTGGTGATCTCGTGGAAAGCTACGCGGCGCAAAGGCTTTCCCGCGGCGCCCTTTTCGCGCAGGATGTCCGCTATGTGCCATGAAATCGCCTCGCCCTCGCGGTCGGGGTCGGTGGCAAGGAATATCTCGTCGGCCTTTTTGACATTGCTTGCGATGATGTTGACTTGCTTTTCCTTGCCGGGCATGACCTGCCACTTCATGGCGAAGTTGTTGTCGGTGTCGACCGAGCCGTCTTCGGGGACAAGGTCCCTTACATGCCCGATGGATGGCACGACGACAAAGTCTTTGCCGATGTATTTTCCGATGGTTTTGGACTTTGCGGGCGACTCGACGATTAAAAGTTTCATTGGTAAAGCCTTGTGTTCGAAAGGGAATTAAACATTGTCCTTGCGCGAAAGTCAAGGAAATTGCCTCGCGTTCCTTGCGCGCGTGTGGCATGATGGAAATGCGAAAAGGGATTTCCGCGGGGGAACTCTAATCCTCGTCTTGCGGGACGCCCCGTTTTGGTTGGAGTTTGGCGCTTGCGATGCTTGCTATGCTTGCGATGCTTGCGGCGGCGGGAAAAAGGACGGGGCGGTGTTCAAAGGAACGCCGAAGGCTCCGGTGTGTTCGTTGCGGCGCGCGGGCTTAAATGATCTTGGAATCTTCGATGTGGAAAAACTTGGCGTCGCGGCCGCGGAAGAAATCGAAATCCGCGGCGCATGTGCCCGACAGCCATGCCTGCGTCGGCAGGGAATCGATCGCGAAAAACAGCTGCTCCCTCCTGTCCGCGTCCAAATGCGCGGGCGCCTCGTCGATAATCAGTATGGGCCATTGCCCGAAGTAAAGGGCAAGCATGCGCGCATAGGCGATGACTATCGAGATCACGGCCATTTTCTGCTCTCCGGTCGATGTCTGCGCCGCGTCTATGCCGCGGTCCGAGTTAAAGGCGGAAAAGTCGCTGCGGTGCACGCCGGGCACCGAGGGGGCGGATTGCGTCTTGAAAGCCTCGCGGTTCGCGGCCAGCTCTCCGGCGAAAGCCCTTTCCGAGGGCGCGGCTTTTCCATGGCGCAGCATGTCCTCGACCAGTCCGCTTACGCTGGCTTTCACGCGCGGGAATCCATAGGCCTCGCTGCTTGAAACGGCGTTCAGCTTTTCCTCGAATTCCAGCCGGGCCGCGGCGATGGATACGCCAAGCCTGGCTGCCTCCCCCTCTATGGCCGAGCACCATTGCGCGTCGAATCGCGGCGATTTCAAAACCTTCGCCCGCTGCTTCAAAAGCAGTCCGTATTGGGCCGTCTGAGCCGCGTAAAAAGGGTGGAAATTCGATATCAGGGCGTCGAGGAAACGCCGCCTTTCGCCGCCTGCTTCCGTGAAAAGCCGGTCCGTCGAAGGGGTCGCCCATACGATCTTGACGCGCTGTTGTATAGAGGCCATGTCCGAGGGTTCTCCGTTTGCGGCGGCCTTTCTGCAAGCCTCCTCTCCTCCGCGCGAGCTTGAAAAGGACACGCCGAAATCCTCTCCGCCGATTCTGGCGAATACGCTCCAAGCGGGGGGTTGGGCGCCGATTCGGACCAGCTCCCCCATCGAGGCTTTCCTGAAAGGCCCGGCCGGGGAGAGCATGGAGATCGACTCCAATACATTGGTTTTGCCCGCGCCGTTTTCCCCGGTTATGATTACGGTCTTCGCCCCGCCCGTCGCAAGGGCAAGGGATTCGTATGACCGGAAATTGGCAAGCAGCAAACGCTCGATCATAGCGCCGCCTCGACGATTGCCGCGCATAGGTCGTCGAAAGTAATCCCGTGCAAAGCGGCGTGCTCCGGGGATAGGGATGTTGGCGTCATCCCCGGCTGGGTGTTCATTTCAAGGAAGTAAAAATCCCTCCCGTCATAGCGGAAATCCGCCCGAGCCAGACCCGAGCAGCCCAATATCCGATATGCGTCCTCGGCTGTCGCAAGGGCGCGGTCCGCCTCGGTTTTGTCAAGGTCCGCGGGACAGATGTGCCGCGCCGCGCCGGGCTTGTATTTGCGCTCATAGTCGTAAAATCCGCCGTCGAAGGCTATCTCGGTTATGCCGAGGGCCCTTCCGGATAATATGGATATTGTGATCTCGCGCCCGGGAATGTATTCCTCGGCCATTATGGTTTCGCCGGGGCGATAGGGCCATGCGAAGCCGTCCGAGCGGACGATGTGCACGCCGATGGACGAGCCTCCGCGCACGGGTTTGAGGACGAATGGCAAAGGCATGTGGAAATCGCCCTCGCCGGCGATTTTCGATTTTGGGACAGGCACGCCGTTCGCGCGCAGGACGCTGTTCGCCGCGAACTTGTCCATGCACAGGGCGCTTGCCGAAAATCCGCTGTGGGTATAGGGTATGCCAATCATGTCAAGCAGCGCCTGCACGCGGCCGTCCTCGCCGTATTCGCCGTGCAGTATGTTGAAAACCGCGTCCGGGGCGAACCCGCGCGCGGCGTGGATCAAGGCCTCGGCGTCTCCGTCGAAGTCGTGCTTTTCGACGGCGAATCCCTTGCGGACGAGGGCTTGGCGAACCGCTTCCCCCGATACAAGGGATACTTCGCGCTCGTTCGAAATTCCGCCGCAAAGGACAAGGATTTTTTTCATGGCGCCGCCTTTATTCATAAGCCGCGCCTTTCATGGCTCCGTCCGCTTCGCGGCGCGTCCCCGTTTCATAAGCCTCGGTTGTCATAGCGCCGCTCCGAAAGACACGCGCTTTATTCCGCGCGCAAGGCCGTCCGCGCCGATGTCGATCAAAACGCCGCATAGTGTCGGAGGCCCTTCCGCCGGGGCGAGTTTTTCGTCCTCGCGGCCAAGGAATCTGCGTATGGAAACGCCCTTGTCCTGGCCTATCGAGCTTGAAAAATCGCCGCACATTCCGGCGTCGGTCTGATAGGCGGTGCCGCGCTCCAATATGCGCTCGTCCGCGGTGGGTATGTGCGTGTGCGATCCGATGACCGCGGAAACGCGCCCGTCCAAATGGTATCCCATCGACATTTTCTCTCCGGTTGCCTCGGCGTGGAAGTCTATGAATATGGCGTCCGCCTCGCGGCCCAGGCGGAATTGTTCCAGCAGCGAGTCGATGGCGACGAAAGGGTTTTCGACTTGCTCGCGGTCGATGAATACGCGGCCCAGCAGGTTGGCGACAAGCACTTTTTTGCCCCCGCATTTGAATATTCCGTATCCCGCGCCGGCGTCGTGCTTTTTCCAGTTCAGCGGGCGCAGCAGGCGGGGCTCGCTCTTGGCCGCCGCAAGGATTTCCATGCGGTCCCAAATGTGGTCGCCGGTGGTTATGGCGTCGATCGGAGCCTTCCGGAACTGTCGCAGTATCGACGGGGTCAGGCCGTATCCGTGGGCGGCGTTTTCCGCGTTGGCTATGAAAAAGTCGGCGCCGAGGTCCGCCTTGATTCGCGCCGCGTTCGCGATAAGGAAATTCCGCGCCGCGCGCCCGACCACATCGCCGAAGAACAAGATTTTCATTGCGCCTCCTCTTCAAGCCTTGCGCCCTCGAATTCGAAAAGGCGGTTGTCCCGGATGATCCGCTTTACATTGAGGATATAGGCGTCTTTCTGGGTCGAATACCGGGTCATTGCGCTTGCGAGCGCGCTTCCGGACAAAGGCTTGCCGGAGCGGCGGAAATGCGCGCGCATGCGTCGGAAACCGAAATAATACCTGGTCTTGTTGAGGTTGTTCGCATAGGACCTTACGGAATCGAGGAGCGAGGGGAATACCTTCATCCTGTGCCTCTGCCCCCGGGCGCGCATGCGGGGCAGCATGCCGTTGCCGCTCCAAGTCCACTCGGCGAAAATGGCGTTCCCGTCGATAAGGAATCTG
>JAIRTB010000099.1 GCA_031255155.1 Rickettsiales bacterium | reverse complement strand
TATGATTCCCTTTCCGCTCACGCCCAGGCTTACAGGCAGGTGTCGCTATACCTGCGCCGCCCCCCGGGCAGAGAGGCCTATCCCGGGGATATTTTCCACATACATTCGCGCCTGTTGGAGCGGGCGTGCAACCTGCGCCGGGGGGGCTCGATAACCGCCCTGCCCATATGCGAGACTTTGGCCGACAATGTGGCCGCTTACATACCGACGAACCTTATCTCTATAACCGACGGACAGATCATATTGTCCTCCCAGCTGTTCGGCCGCGGATTCCTGCCCGCGGTGGACATCGGGCTTTCCGTTTCCCGGGTGGGCTCGAAGGCCCAGCCCCCCGCCTATGCCCAAGTGGCCGGCGACATGAAGATCGCCTATTCCCAATTCTTGGAGCTGGAAACATTCTCGCGCTTCGGGACAAGCATCGACGAGGCCACGCGGCGCGTCCTTGCCCGGGGGGAGCGCGTGCGCGAGACTTTGCGGCAGCCCCTTGGCGACCCTTGGACAAGCGCGGAGCAAGTCGTCGCGATGGCCGCCCTGAACCACGGGGATTTCGACGGCATCCCCCTTGGCGAAACAGCGGGCGCGTGCGCCATGCTGCGCCGGGAATGCCGCGGCCGGCTCAAATCCCTCGCCGCGCGGATCGACAGGGGCGAAAGGCTCGACCCGGCGGATTTCAAGGCGATAGCAAAGGCTGTGGAAAGTGCAAAACCTAAACCAGATTAAGCGGCGCGCGGAGACCCTGTCCTCGCTTGGCGACATAGTGGGCGCCATGAAGACCATGAGCCAGGCCTATGCCAGCGGATTCGAGCGCAGCGCCAAGGCCGTGGACTCGTATCTTAAAAATGTAGAGCTGGGGATCCGCGCGTGCCTTGAATCCATAGAGATTCCCCAGGCCGCCGAGCCGCCCTTGTTGCCCTCGCCGGAGCGGCCCCGGGCGGTCGTCATAGCCATAGGCAGCGACGCGGGCCTTGTCGGCAGGTTCAACAAATCCCTCGCGGCGCACGCGGCGGCCTGGCTTGGCGAGCGCTCCATCCCCGTCGAAAGCGCGGACGGAATAATATGCGGCCGGGCTTTGCGGGCCAAGTGGCCGGCTTTGCGGGGAGCTTTCTTCAACATGCCAAGGACCCTTGGCCGCGTGGCCCAGGTCGCCGGATCCATCATCGAAAAAATGGCGTCCGGCGGCGTTTTTTCGAACGGGGGAAAGGCCTTTGTATTCTTCAACCGGAGGGAGGGGGGCGCTTTCCAAAGCGAGGGGAGGCAGATCCTTCCCATAGACGCGCGCCTTTTCCGCCGAATCGGCAGAATCCCGTGGCCGACGCGCAACAGGCCCATGACCGCGGGCGATCCGCGCGAGGCCTTGCCCCTTCTTGTCCGCCAATTCGTATTCGTGTCCATATACAAGGCCCTGTCCGCCTCTTTGGCCGCCGAGCACCGCACCCGCGCCATACAGATGAGCCGCGCCGACGACAACATCAAAGAGCATTTGGACGAGCTTGCCCGCGAGTATCAGACCAGGCGGCAGGAAGAAATAACCGCGGAGCTCCTTGACATAACATCGGGCTTCAACGCGGCGGGTTGAGAATCGTCGGCGGACGATATAGCCCGAATATCGCCGGCGGGCAATAATCGTCGTAGGCGGATATCGCCTGATATCTCCGGCTATCAATAATCGTCGGCGGAGATCGACCGCTTGCCAATCCGGAAAATACATGCTATAATGCCTTGGAAAGAATATCTTGAAAGGAAGGATTGGAATGAAAAAGACATTGATCGCCGTGCTGGCGCTTGCGGGGTGCGCGGCAAAAGACGCGCCATGCGGCGCCAAAATAGACACGGAAAACTTCGCCATAAAAGGGACCATGCCCGACAGGCGGGGCGAGGGCGTCCTCAGGGGCTCTTGGAAAATCGAGGTCGCGGACACCGACGAAAAGCGTCTTGCCGGGTTCATGAACCGCAAATCCATACCGCCGGAGACAGGCATGCTGTTCATATTCGACACGGCGGACGACTGGTCCATGTGGATGAAGAACACTCTGGTTCCCCTTGACATGGTATTCGCCGACGAAAACGGCACGGTGACCGCCGTCGCCCGGAACACCCCTCCTTTGAGCGAAGAGCACATCACCCCTTGCGGCGTGCAATTCGGCGCGCTTGCCCCGGAGCCGGCCGACCCGGACGCTTGGTTCGACGACTGCGAGGCGGAATATGCCGAGGGCGCGCCAAAGGCCACGAAATATGTCCTTGAAGTGCCCGCGGGCGGGGCTAGGCTTGTCCGGCCCGGCGATACGATGGAAGGATTGGGGCGGAATTAGCGCTTGCGGGGCAAAGGCCGCAATGTCCCAAAACCGACCCGGGGGCAAAGGCCGCAATGCCCCGGAAAAGGCGTCCGCAAAATAGAACCCGGGGACTGAAATGCCCGACAAAAGGCATCTGCAAATAGGCGAAAAGATCAAGCGCATCCTTGCCGACATGGCTTTGCGCGGGGATTTCGACTTTGCCCTGCGCGAGCTTTTCTCCATCAACGAGGCAAGGGTGTCGCGCGGGTACGAGAGCGCTTTGGTGTTCGTCTCCTCGGTCGCGCCGGGGCGGTCGGCCTTTGTCGCCGAGGCGCTGCAAAAGGCGGCTCCGCGGATACGGCATCTCCTCGCCTCGGAGGCGGGCTTGCGCTCGACCCCGGCATTGAAGTTCCAGGCGGACGAATCCCAGGAACGGGCCGGGCGAATCGAAAGCTTGCTCGCTTCGTCGAAGGACTGATGATTCAAATGCCGGCGATCGGCGTTATATTCGGGCCGCTTCGGA
>JAIRTB010000079.1 GCA_031255155.1 Rickettsiales bacterium | reverse complement strand
GCCGCCGCGTATGACGCGCGACGGCTTGTCGTCGGGCGCGACCATATCGGGAGAGTGAATGACCTCGCACAATCCGCAAAGCCCGGGGTATTTGGCAAGCAAAGGATCTATGCGCGCCTTGTCCCCGAACACGCGCGCGACCACATTCCGGGACAGCAATTGGGACGATATTATGTCCAGCCCGCCTATGACGGCATCGGGGGCGAAATCGCCGCCCATGGCGTCGACGGCTATGGCATGCTTGGCGGGCATTATTTGATCTCTAAGACCCGCCTGCCGCCATACGAGCCGCACGCGCGGCAGATATTATGGGGAGCTTTCGGCTCGCCGCACGCCTTGCACAGGCTTGTCGCGCTTTGGGGAATAGCGTCGTGGGCCCGGCGCATGTCGCGGCGGGATTTGCTTGTCTTTTTCTTCGGCACTGCCATCTTGAACTCGCTTTCTTTCGTAAATGAAAAGGCTTGACTGGGACATATTAAAGCCCATTCGCTTTGGAAATGCAAGGGGAAAATGAAACCTCAGGGACCCGCCCCGCCCTGACGCGACCGCCCCTTGGCATCCGCAACCTTGCCGCAGTCGAAGCATTTACCGGCACAGGACGCGCATGTTCCGCCGTTTTTTCCGCACAACCGCGCGGGCCGCAACGACAACCGAGCGGGCTATAATGCAAATTTTCGAACGGCCGATTTCGTTATTTTTTTGACTTTGCGAAAACGATAATATATAATCGCCCGCGTGGCTGGGTAGCTCAGACGGTTAGAGCGTGGGACTCATAAGCCCGAGGTCGTGGGTTCGATTCCCACCCCCGCCACCAACAACTCGGACATCGTGTCCTATACCATAAAAAGGGACGACTTTTCATGAAGCCCGAAATAGAATTGAAATTTTATCCGATCGACAAAGACGAAGTCCGGCAAAAGCTATCGGCCGCGGGCTTTGACCTGACAGAGCCCGAATTCATGATGACAAGAACAGTGTTCCACAGCCGGCATTTGCCGGACAGCTGGGGGCGCGTGCGGAGGGAAAAGACAAGCACCACCCTAAGCATAAAAAAGAACACCGGATACGGCCTTACGAAAACGCAAGAAATCGAGCTGCGCGTAGATTCACCCGACAACGCGGCGGCGTTCATGGAGGCCGCAGGATTCCACAAGGCATCGTATCAGGAAAGCCTGCGCGAAATATGGCGCAAGGGAGATGTCGAGGCCGACATAGACCAATGGCCGGGCCTTTTTCCGTGGGTCGAAATAGAGGGGCCGACGGAAGAAAGCGTGCGCAAGGCCTGCGCCGATATAGGCTTCGACGAAGCCGACGCCATGTACGGCTCGGCCGATTTCGTGTATGAAAGAGAGCTTGGCATACCTAGACATGAGATAAACGCGCGGCCGGAAATAACATTCAAAAACCCGCCCGTCCGAGCGGCCTAGGCAACATATTTCCGTCCGCCGGCAATATGGCGATTTTCGGATTTCATAATCATATATGATTTGCGATATCATATATAATTCGCCGATTACTCCGCAGCCGCGCCGCGAAAAACCATAACCCGCATCGACATTGCCTTTGCGGGTTGGTTTTTTATTTACGCTGAATTTCTATGTCCGATATATGTCTTTTTTTTTCTTATACGACACCATTTATCAAATTCAAATCACTCGGCACAATCGTTTTTATATTTGCGCGACGAAAAACGGCAAGCGGCAACACGGCGCCGGCTCTCGCGCCGCTCATCCAATTAGGATTCTTTGGCATCAATTCACGCAGCTGCGCATAGGTCAGTTCATAAAATATTCTTTCAGTGCCGCGGATAAAGTCATTCAACGACTGTTCGACCGGATGGTTCGCGTCAACAAACTGCTTGTTCGGCGAATGCGGATATCCTGTCAATTTTTGAAACCTTAACTCCCCTGTAAAAATCGCAAAATCATAATCCGCATCAAATGTTTCATTCGCCAATCTTTCAGAAACGAATTTTTCCATATCGTCTATTTTAACAGGCGAAATTTCTTCATTTTGCTCTGGAAAGGCGTTCAGCAAGTCAGCAACACCTATGTTTATAGTTTTTATTTCCGCATAGCCACCCTTGCGCGAAACAATTTCCGTTGTTTTCCCGCCCATATTTATAATCATCACTTTTTTATCGCCAAAATCCAGGTCGGCGGCGCGTTTAAGGCATTCGGCTTCTTCTTGATGCGAGATTATATTAAATCCATACGGCGATGCAGCATCCAGACGCGCCGCTTGTGCCGCAGGGATTTCGCGCCAAATGCCTGTTGCAAACGTTTTTGCGTTTGGCAGATTTAATTCACATAGATGCGAAAACAGAGCCGCGATATTTTCAGCCGAAACTCCGGCTTCCGCCGTAAATCCATTTTTGAACAGAATGGATTTTTCATCAATCAAGTCTATTTGGCCATTTTCCTCAGAATAAGTTTTTATCGTGCTGCTGCCGATATCAATGTAATATTTTTTCATCTGATAAAGTCCTTTTGCTTAAAACGATAGCCCTTTGAAACATAGAAATAAAGCAAATTTATCGTTTGTCCTTGCATAGCAAGGACATCGAATTATACGCGTATGTCTGTGGCGATGTTCGCGATTCTATGTCCGGGATATGTCTTTTTTTAATCCGTCCCGTGGCGGCTTTCCCGTTCCGTAAACCAAATTAAACCTTTTGTGGCAATTGCCTTGAAGCCTACCTTATCGGCCCGTCTCGCCCCTTAAACACCCACTGCGCCATCAAATGCCGGAGCTATAAAAAAACGGGCTTTTCTGTTGATAGGAAAGCCCGAACCCCACTTGGCGCGTCCAATGTGCGTCAAGAATCTTGCGCATTAGGCCGCGAGGGCCAGATCATACGCGGGACGATTGTCATTAGCATTCGTCTTTTATCGTTCGGGCACGCCCAAGGTGATAGGCCTTGGCAAACTCCGTTCCTTTATCGCGCCTGTCGAAGCCGGTCGCCCCCATGGTGGAGGCGGAGGGAATCGAACCCTCGTCCAAAACGCCTATTCCAAACGGTATTTATCGCCATAGTCATCGCTGACGCACATTCTATACCACAGATTCTTGAAAAAGTCAAGGCTTGGCCAGCTTGGCGCAATCGGCAAGGTTCGCGCGAAGCCATTCCTCGATTTTCGGGCTCATATACGAAAGGGTCAGATCCCGGCCCATGCCCTCGGCCACTATGGCGCAGAACCTTTCGAAATCCACGCCGCCGAAATCGGGCTTTTTCACTATGCGCATTTTCCGGGTAAGGCGGAATACGCCGTTCTTCGGCGCGGCGGGCGGCTCTTTGACCACGGGCTTTATGAACATATCGCCCTCTGCATCGCCGACAAAGCCGCTTAGGATTCTTTCCCTAACCTCGGGCTTTTTGGCGAACTCGCGGATTTCCTCGACATGCGGAAATTCGGGGCGTATGACATTGCCAGCGTCCGCCGCGGGCGTGCTCGACCCGGCCTCGCGGCCATCCAGCGCACGCTTTATGCGGCGCAGGATTTCGTCCATCGACGGATTTTCTCCATACTCGCTCATAAGGCATGATTATATAGCAAATTCGCCTTGAAATCAAGGGATTGTTTTGCTATCATGGCTTTATGTTCGTATCAAAGGAGGAGAGCTTTGACATCATAATAGGCGCGGGCGGAGCGGCTACGATAGTCATGACGCCACGGCCGCAAGCCCCTTGCAACCCTTTCCTTGTATGGGACGGAGGGCGCGGATTGGCCCTGTTCCGCGACAGGAACGAGGCGGTCGAGCTTTCGAAAATACCCCGGCGGCCAAGGCTTGCCATAGGGCGGTCGGCCGAGGCGAGGGTAAGCGAGCTTGATCCGTCGGGCAAGGCCGTATGGCAATACCGCGTCCGCGTCGTCTATGATTCCCGCCTTAAACGCAAGCTGGCGCGGGAACGCAGGGCTCCGTTAGGGGCGGTCTGATTCCCTTTTGCCCGCGAACGGACGCTTGGCAGGTCCGGGCTTGGCAGGTTCGAGTTCACTGTTCCGGGCGATTATATACGAAAGCCGCTATCGCGCAATCCCCCTTGACTTTTCGCGGGCGGGCGTTATAATCCGTCGGTCCGGCACCCCTGGAGGCCGGGCTTACACGCAACAAAAGGAACCACTATTATGGCCAACAAAGTATCCCTAAATGTCGGCAAACGCGAGGATTCGGGCAAGGGAGCCGCTCGCGCAACCCGCCGCGCCGGGCTTGTCCCGGGCGTCATATACGGCAACAAAATTCCCCCCGAGATCATTTCGATCGACCCCAAAGAGCTTTTGAAGCAAATGAAGACCAAGGGCTTCAAGACCCGTCAATTCGAGCTTGCCATAGACGGCAAAACCGAGCTGGCCCTATGCCAAGCCGTGCAATACGACAAAGTCTCCGACGCCCCCATACATGTCGATTTCCTGCGCATAGACCCGAACAAAGAGATTT
>JAIRTB010000035.1 GCA_031255155.1 Rickettsiales bacterium | reverse complement strand
CGGCTACGGCTACGACCACTTGGCTATGACTACGGCTGCGGTTACGACAGCGATTCCGTCCGCGGCCGGGGCGTTTTTACGGGATTGTTTTTTTAGGAGGCTTTGCCTGTTGCCTTGCGCTCGAATCCGTGCTATAATGCCTTGAACCGAATGAGGGAAAGCATGCTTCGGCATATGGGGATTTTGTCATGTATCGCGCTTGCTTTGGCCTCGTGCCGCAGCAGCCGCCTCGACGACAGAATCCCCTTTCGAAAATCCGAGAAAAAAACCAACCTGGAAGCCGTCGGCTATGCCGACCTTGAAGGGTGGAACGCGGACGATTCCGCACGCGCCCTCAAAGCTTTCCGCCGCAGCTGCGCCAAAATAACGGCCGAGGGCGACTTTATAGGCTCCTCCCAAATCGTAATATCGACCGACTTTATGAAAGAGGCATGCATGGCGGCTCCATCCGCCGACGACAAGGCTTCGGCGAAAAGGTATTTCGAGGAATGGTTCGACCCATACAAGGTTTCCTCGACCGACCCATCCGCCGACAAGGGGCTTTTCACCGGATATTACGAGGCCGAGGTCGAGGGCGAGATCCGTCCCGACTGCGACCATCTTGTCCCCATATACGGCAGGCCGAGCGATTTGTCCGAATCCCTGCCCTACAAGACCCGTGCGGAAATCGAAAACAACGGCATCCGCGCAAAGGCTCCCGTCCTATTCTGGGCGAAAAGCCCCAGCGCCGTCCACATCCTCCACATTCAGGGCAGCGGCGTCGTCAAAACCAAAAAAGGCGAGCGTTTCCGCATAGGATACGCCGGAAACAACGGGCACAAGTTCAGCGGGATAGGCTCTATCCTTTTGTCCGGCGGAATCAAGCCGGACGGCGGATATTCCATGCAGGCCGTTAAAAAATGGCTTGACGCCAACCCGAAGCAGGCGAAAAAGCTTATGCAGAAAAACAAGAGGTTCATATTTTTCCGCGACATCGACGGCGACGGGCCCATCGGCGCGATGGGCGTGCCTTTGACCGCCGGGCGCTCTATCGCCGTGGACGGCGAGTTCATCCCTTTCGGAATGCCTTTGTTCATCTCCACCCGCGACCCCGACGGACGGGAGATCAGGCGGCTTGCCATAGCCCAGGACACCGGCGCGGCCATCAAAGGCGCCGTGCGCGCGGACATTTTCTTCGGCGGCGGCGCGAGAGCTTTCGAAAAGGCCGGGAGAATGAGCTCGCAAGGCTCCTATTACATACTGTTGCCGAAAGACGGGAAGAATTTCGCGGTGAAGAAATAAACTTGCCGCGACGCCTAGGAGCGCCGGGCGGGAGATGTTTGTTTGGCACGATGCCGAGCGCCATGTCGCGCGCGCATCGGCCGCTTGTCGGGATGCGGCGGGGGATTTCGGACGCCATGTCGAGCGGGCGCGCATCGGCCGCTTGCAGGGATGCCCGGAGCGCGACAGGTTCTATGCCTGGGCGGCGCAAGCCTTAGAAATCGGCCGCCAAGCGCCGCCTTTACCCACTCCGGGCGCGGAATAAAAATATTGACAGAAATAATTAAATGGCATTATATTTGTCCACGACGGACGGGCCCGCTTCGCCGCAAGCAAAAAGAACTAGCGCCAAAGGAGTATAAAATGAAACAACAAACCAAGCGGAAATTGAAGGAATTCCTTGGCATTTTCGCGGCTTCATCGATAATGGCCACCATTACGGTCGGCGCGTTCCGCATTGCGATCGACACCATGTCCCAACGCATCGAGGAGGCTCGCGCCATGAGAGCCAGGGTCTATCCCGTGACCGTCATCAGCAAATCTTTCGCGCAAGACCGCAACCAGGACCAAGGCTTCGCTTCGCCGGACGGGCAATATCAATTCGGACTGAGCCTCGACGGCAACCCCTATGGCGACGAAAACATAGACGACGACCCCGGCACGCCCGAATTTATCCTTGTCACGCGCGGGATTTCCACCAGCCGCGATTGTGTCGGCTATGTGATATCCAAGCTTGAACCCGGCGAAAAACTTGCCATTACGGACGAGCCGCGCCGGCCCGACAGCAAAGACCCTCTTGTCATACATCCCGCCCCGCACGGCGGCAATTTCGCAAACTTCGAGGAGATCATGGACAGGCACGGAACCTATGAGGCGTCCGTGACCGACATCATCCCGAAAGTGGACAAGAAAGGCGTCCTGCACGAGCCACAAGTCGAGTTTACGACCAGCGAAGGCGGCAAATACATGGTTTTCGACGACAGGTTCCGCATGGGCGACCTGGTGCAAATACGATCCTATGCCAAGCCGGAGGACTATTTTACAAGACCGCTATATCCGGCCGAAATATTTACGGACAAGACCATGGAGGCGCTTGACAAAAGGCGCGAGAGCCTTGGCCGCCGGCATGAGGAAGAACAGATGGAATTTCGAAACAGCCTGCGCGAGAAAGCTTTGCGGGCCATGGCGCAGAAGAGCCAGTAAAATATAAAATAGGGCCAGTGAAAATCCGTCCTTGGGCGCGGTCGAAAAGCGTTCCGAGGCTTTGACGGGCGCGCGGCGACGGCTTGCCGGGATGCCGGGATGCTATGTCGGAGCGCGACAGGTTCTATGCAGGGGCGCTGGTTGTGCGCTCTCGGACGCTATGCCGGGATGCGATGTCGGGCGCTAGGCTAGGCTAGACTAGGCAAGGCAAGGAAAAGCAAAGCAAAGCAAAGCAAAGGCTTATTCCTTGCGGAAGCGGACCACGACCATATTATTCGGCTTGGTGCACTTTGCCGCAGCGGAGGCCGGCGTTTGCAAGCAATCGGTTTGCGCGGCCGCGCTTTCGGAATTTACCGACACGCACGCGCTGTTGCCTATCTGCTGAACCGCTATCCATATACACGATGTGCGCGGCAGGTCGTTCAGCAACAGCGAAAAGTGCGGCATGCGCAGCGCCTCGTTCGAGCTTATCCCGTCGCTTGTCTTTACTATGATATTGCCGGTCATGCGACGCCCGGACGCGGACAGGCCGAAGTCCTGCATGCCGCTTTTCCACGGGCTGGTCAAGTTCACGCCCCTTTCCAGCAAGTAAACCGCCCTTTCGGCATCCGTCATCGTTTCCCACGGGCGGCCAAGATACAGGTCGTTTATCCGTTTCTCGGCCTCGGATATCACGGTTTGAAGCTCGACCTGGCGCGCCTTTTCCATGGCCTGTGACTGAAATTGGACACCGGCCATGGTTATCACTATGATTATGCCTATGTAAAGCAACAGCTCGACCATGCTGGCGCCAGAGGCATCCCTTGCCACGCCGCACCTCCGCCGCCCGCGCGTTTTATTCCTATATCCGATTTCCATTTCGCCCTCCGGCCATATTGCCATCACAACCTTTTTTTAACCACAACTTTTTTACATCATGATCTTTTTCCATCATAATCCTTGAATCATACCACAACACGCGCTATGTTTCAAGCCATGGCTTACGACGGGCTGCCCCCGGTGGCGCGATACATCGAAAAATACGGCCTTGGCGCGAAAAAATCCCTGGGGCAGAATTTCATCTGCGACTTGAATGTAGTCGACAGAATCGCCCGCGCGGTGCCCGAGCTTGCCGGCTCGGCCATAGTAGAAGTCGGCAGCGGGCCCGCCGGCCTTACCCGGGCTTTGCTTTACAACGGCGCCCGCCGCGTGACCGCCATCGAAATCGACCCCAGGGCCATAGCCATTCTTCGCGAACTCAAAGACACATTCGGAGACCGCCTTGAAATAGAGGAGGGCGACGCGACGAAAACCGACATATCCAGATTCGGCAGCGCGCGGATATGCGCCAACCTGCCCTATAACATAAGCATACCCCTTTTGACCAAGTGGATCTTCGCAAGCGATTACATCGAATCGATGACCCTTTTGTTCCAAAAAGAAGTGGCCCGCCGCATTTGCGCCAAGCCCGGCTCTAAGGAATACGGCCGGATTTCGGCGCTGGCCCAGCTATGCTATCGCCCCAGGATTTTGTTCGACATCGCCCCGTCTTGCTTTGTCCCGCAACCAAAAGTCGTATCCTCGGCGACGGCTTTCGACCGGATTGCCGAGAGGCCCTCCCTGGCGGACCTGCGCGCGGTCGAGGAAACCACGAAAATCGCTTTCGGGCAGCGCCGCAAGATGCTGCGCGCGAATTTCGCGGAGCGGGAGCTTGCCGCCGCAGGGATCGATCCGCGCGCGCGGGCGGAGGAGCTTAGTCCTTGGGATTTTCTTGCCCTGGCCCGGGGTCGGGCGCGGCCGCGTCGGGGCTAGGCCCGGAGCCATCGGCAGCGTCCATGCGCGCCTTCAACTCCTCGGCCTTTCTCATCGATTCCTCTATATCATCCTCGGGCTCGGGGTCTTTGAGGCGCGCGTCGACGGCGGCCTTCCTTTCCTTGTTATCCGCCTGTTTTTCCTTGGCGTTCAAGATTATGGCGTCGATATTCGCCCCGGCGGCAGAGCGTTGCAGGAGCGCTTCGAGCAGCTTGGAATCCTGCGACAGAGCCTTGACCCGCATGTCGCCCGCCCTTTTCGTGAGCGCCGAGTCGTAGGCCAGGCACGAAGCCTCGACGGCCTTTTTCGCCTCGGGCGAGGACATCTCGCCGCATTCGGCGTCTATATCCCTGACCGCCGCAGCGCACGCCTCCATCGCGGATTTCGTAATATCCAACGACAGCTCGACCGATTCAACCGACTTGTTTTCTATCGCCGCCTCCTGGTCCGCGGGGATTTCGTTCCTTTCCAATATATCCTCGGCCAGCTGGTCGAAGATGGCGCTTTCCTTCAACCCGCCGGAGGCAAGCTCGTCGGAGAGGAATTTATAATACGCGTAGAGGCCCTTTTTCTTATACCTGACATTAACGACAGAGCTGCCTTCCTTGACCGAATTTTCGGTTATGCCGTAATTCTGGGTCAGGTAATAATTATACACGCTGTCCGCCTTGCCGCTCGACCGCGTATTATACACGCACAGGAACGAGTCCGGCTTGACAGTCTTGGCTATGTCGTCGGGGAGAAGGAATCCGCACGCCCCGGCCGAGGCCTCGCCGACACCGTCCTCGTCGCCATCAACAGCCTTGGCAAGCAGCCTTGGCAGGCCCGAGCGCATGCACGGCGCGGGATCGTTTGGATCGCTTAGCCTCGCCTCGGCGGGATCGGCCTCTTTTTTCCCTTTTTTCCCGCCTTTGCCCGCGGGCTTTTTCGGTCCGGACGCGGACTTGGGCGCGGATTTCGCCCCGCCGCCCGAGGATTTGGCGGCTTTGCGGGACGAGCCTTTCGCCCCGCCGGACGCGGCGCGTTTGCTTCCCGCCGACTTTTTCGGCTTGGCGGAGCCGGCAGGCACGGCCAGCAAGAGCGCGGCGAGCATGGCGAGGAGCCTTGCCATCAGAACGCCCCTTTCAGATCCTTGGCGGTCGGATAGCCGTCGAATCCCCATCCGGGCGTGGCCAGCGGAGAGCCGTCCCTCATGCATTTGCCCTCGGATATATTCCCGCCCGCGCCCACGCATTTCATAGCCACATCGTCCTTCCTAAGCTCTTTTTTCACATACTCCTTGACCACGGACATGACCTGGGCCTTGTTATCCTCGCATTTGCCCTTGTTCAGAACCGAGCATTTGTTCAGGGCGCCGTCCTGCTGGTGCGGCTCGCGGCAGAAGTGGAAGTTCACGCCGCATTCGGTCTTCATGCAAGATTCATACTCCACGCGGCAGGTTTCGACATCCAGCTGATTCCTTTTCTGATACTCCTGGGCGTTGAACATCTCTTCGTTCTTTTGCGCCTGGGCAAGCAAGGTTTGGACCGCGTCGGCCTTTTCCTTCAATATAGTCGTATACGCCCCGCAATCCTTTTCCACCGCGACGGCGTATTCCTTTTGCCGGCCCTCGACCTCGTCCTCGCCGAAGCCGGACAGCCGCCCCGCGCATTTCTCGGCCGCCGCGTTCGCAAGCGCCGCGCCCTCCTGGACATTGAGCCTTGGGTCCACGCGCGCCGAGGCCATGGTCTTGGCACGGTTCTCTATGCCCGCTATGGAGTCGGATATCGATCCCATGGCATTGTCTATCGCCGCGACATTCTCGGCGTTCATGCGGGATTCCAGCCCGCGCCCTATGGCGTCGGCCTTGTTCTGGGCATCGTCTATATCGCGCAGGACCTTTTCTATGCGCCCGAGCCCGGCCGAGCACCGGCACCGCCCTTTGTCCGGGAACATGTCGCTTTTGCAATAGGAATCCATGCACGCGCCGTATGCCGAGGAATCGCCGGGCTTGTCCTGAGCCCGATCGGCGGATTCGTCCGCGGGCTGGGGCGCCGAGGCGCCGGACGCCGCCCGGGCGGAAGAGCGTTTTTTTGCTCCGGACGCGCGTTTCGCCCCGGTCCGGCCCTTTTTCGGCGGCGCGGAAAACAACGGCACGGACAGCACCAGCAATATGGCCAGGAGTTTTTTCATACGCGAATTATACCACAACTTGGCCCCCCGGGCAAGAGAAAACCGTTTGTCCTATTACAACGGGACCTCATGCGCGGTTATAGCTGGAATACATTGGCGTGCGCGGGCATGCGTGGCGGGACCTCATGCGTGGTTATAGATGAAATACAGGGCGCATGCGGCGGGAATATATGCGCGTTTATGGCGGGAACGCGGGGATGAAAAAACGCGGCATAGCACGCGCAAGAGTGCCATGCCGCGGCGCGACAAGACGCGGAGGGCTTTTTTTAGAACGGCTTGCGCTCGGGCGCGAAGTAAGCCTGGGGATGGGCGCAGGCGGGGCAGGCGGCAGGCGCCTCTTTGCCTATATGCAGATACCCGCAATTCAGGCATTCCCACACTATTTCCCCGTCCTTGGCGAATACTTTATCATCTTGGAGGTTCTTGATCATATCCTTAAACCTTGCCTCGTGATGCTTTTCGGCGACGGCTATGCTTCGCATGGCGGCGGCGATGGCGGGAAAGCCCTCGGCCTCGGCCTCGTCCGCGAAAGACGGATACATCACGCTATATTCCTCTTTTTCCCCGTTGGCCGCAGCCACCAGGTTTTCAAGCGTAGTCCCTATGATTCCGGCGGGGTATCCGCCCGATATTTCGACCATGCCGCCCTCTAAAAACTTGAACAAACGCTCGGCATGCTCTTTTTCCTGACTTGCGGTTTCCTCGAACAAGCGCGAGATT
>JAIRTB010000009.1 GCA_031255155.1 Rickettsiales bacterium | reverse complement strand
TCCCTTAAAAACCATGCGAGGCGTGTGCGCCCATGGAAACCGTATATTGCAGGGCTATCTGCCTATATTCGTCGTCATCCCCGAACGAGTATTGCAGGCGCAGGCGGCCGAACTCGCTTGTAGAGCGTTCCAGCATCAACGCGTGCTCGGCCTCTTGGTCCAATCCCGAGCGCATATACCCGGCTTTCCAGAACACGGCCCATTTATAGGCAAGGGCGGCGTAATATCCGTTCACGACCTCGTCCCCGTCTTGTCGGGATATATATTCGCCATAGAGCGATAGCTCGGTTTCCTTGGCGTTGCCGTCCGGGGAATAGGAATATTTGAAATCCGCGCCGTATAAATCGTTTTCCGGAATGATCCCGTTCGCATCGACGCGCTCTTTACGGCGCAGATACGATGCTCCGAGGCGCCATGCGTGCGCGTCGCCTCCGCCTATGCGCGCGTAAGCCGAATAATCCCCGGTTCCGAACGCTCCGCCGCCGACCTCTCCATACAACTCGGTCGGAAGAACAACGGACATCTGCGCCCCGTCGGCTACAAACCGCCCTTCGTCGAAATACGAGCGCAGCGCAAGCGGGCGGAACACGAAATCGTCCGTATGGGCGTGCTTTTCGTTCAAGTATCCGAAAACGGGCATCATGCGCCCGGCCGAAACGGACATCCCATAGGGCAGGGAATTCGTCCGGACGAACGCCTCCTCTATCTCGACATGCGTCTCGCCGTCCTCCTCGGCAAGCGCGAAAGTCAAGCTGCCCTTTAACTTATCGTCGATATTGGCGTTGAAGTTCAACTCGGATTCTCCGATAGAAAAGCCTTTCGGCAGGCCGTTCTCTTCGGACGAGGCATACTGTCCGTTCAGAACTATTCCCATATTAGGGTTGAAAAGCCGCTGATTATCCGCGGCGGACACTTGCGCCCCGACCAGGCACGCAAGCGCGAAGACATATTTACGCATGATTTTTTCCTTTGTCGCGTTCGTTTATATAAAAGACATACACAGATCAGGCGGACAAAGGAGGCGCGGTCGAGAAATAGCGAAAAGCCGGCTTGGCCGAAAACCGCCACGGCTCGGGGAAATACGGCGGAGCCGCGCGATATTCCACAGGAGGGACAAAAACCGCGGGACAAGAAGGGACGGAGCCTTTCGAATCTTGGGCGAAGTGGCACAAAGCGCAATCATGCCCGGGCGAATCGGCCAATTCGCAATCGTATCCATGTTCCATCGCGGCCGTTTGGACGGACAAGAACAATACCGCAAGCAGACAGCCGATCCATTTCCTCATAACTTTATTATAAACACGGCGCGGGAAATTATCAACATTAAAAAAAACGCCTTTTCCCTAGCTAGGGCGGGAAGGGACGCATCGGAGGAGCAAGACAAAGAGACAGAGGACCCTAAGCCCCCTCGAACATAACGAACGAGCGCGGGGGGACCGTTATGGACGAGCCTTCGACAACCATGCGGCCGCTTGTATCGAAAGCCAGGCTCCATTCGCCTTTGGGCACCTCGACCTTCACCGCTCCGACATCGGCGTTCATAACCGCGAAAAAATCGACATCCCTGGTCGGCTCGCCGGTCGCCTTGTCAACATGAAAGCCGTCACCGGTTTCGCCGGACAGGCGGAAAATCAAAACCCTGTTCCCGGGATCGTTCCAATCAGAGGGCTTCATTTCACGCCCTTCGCGGGTGAGCCAGGTTATATCCTTGGCTTTGGAACCGCCAAGCGCGCCGCGGAAAAAGCGGCTCCGGCGAAAGACTATATGCTCCCGCCGGAGCGCTATGACGCCCTTTACGAATTTCAAAAGGGATTCGTTTTTCCCGGCAAGGGTCCAATCGAACCAATTCGCGGCGTTATCCTGAGAGTATGTATTATTATTGCCGCCCTTGGACCGGGCGAATTCGTCCCCGCCCGCAAGCATGGGCAAGCCCTGGGACAAGATCGCGGTCGCAAGCATATTCTTTACCTGGCGCAGGCGGATTTCGTTTATGCCGGCGTCGTCCGAAGGACCCTCGGCCCCGTAATTGCACGAGTTGTTGCCGTCGTCGCCGTCGCGGTTATCCTCGCCATTCGCGGCGTTATGCTTTTCGTTATAGGAAACAAGATCGTTCGCGGTAAACCCGTCGTGTGACGATATGAAATTCACTCCGCTCCACGGACGGCGGCCGCGGCGCTCGAACAGCTCGGCGCTGCCCGTGAAGCGTCGGGCCATATCGCCAAGCTGGCCTTCGTCGCCGCGCCAAAACTTCCTTACCGTATCGCGAAAGCGGCCGTTCCATTCGCTCCACCCCACGGGGAAATTGCCAAGCTGGTACCCATCCTGGCCCACATCCCATGGCTCGGCTATCTTCTTTATCTTCTGCATGACCGGGTCCTGGGCTATGGCGTTATAAAAGTCCGAATCCCTGATAAAACCCGACTCCGTGCGGCCCAAGCTTACCGCAAGATCGAACCGGAAGCCGTCGATCATCATTTCCTCAGCCCAATAGCGCAGGCTGTCCATCACAAGCTCTATCACCCGAGGGTGCGAGAAGTCCAGCGTATTGCCCACCCCGGTCGTATCGTAATAGAAACGGGGAGAATGCTTGACCAGCCTGTAATAGCTTGCGTTATCTATGCCCTTGAACGACAGCACGGGCCCCAAGTGGTTGCCTTCGGCCGTATGGTTATACACCACATCCATGAACACTTCCAACCCGGCCTGGTGATAGGCGCGGACGAAGTCCTTGAACTCGCGCACATCCCCGCCGGAAAGGTATGACGGCTCGGGCGTGAAGAAATTCACCGTGTTATAGCCCCAATAATTATGCAGCCCCCCATGCTCGGGCATGGACCCGAGGAAAAAGCTCTGCACCGGCAACAGCTCGACCGCCGTTATGCCAAGATTCTTGAAATATCCTATCATGCCAGGCTCGGCCAGCCCAGATACCGTGCCGCGAATCGGGGCCGGAACATCTTCGCGCAGGATCGTCGCGTCCTTTACATGAACCTCGTATATTATGGAATTGCTGCGCCGGCGGCACGGCTTGTCCACGCCGCCCCAATCATAATCCGGCGCGACCACCACGCATTTCGGCATGAACTTCGCGCTATCCCGGTCATCAAAGCTCAAATCGTCGCGGCGGCGGCCTATTTTATACGGGAACAGGGCGCTCGACCATATAACTTTGCCGAACATGGCCTTGGCATACGGGTCGACAAGCAACTTGTTCCCATTGAACCTATGCCCGCTTTCGGGATCGTATTTGCCATAGACCCTATACCCATACAGCTGGCCCGGCTTTAACCCAGGAATGAAGCAGCACCACACCTCGTCTATATAATCGGGCACGACTATGCGCTCTTCTTGGCGGCCCTTGGCGTCGAAAAGGCACAATTCGACCTTTTCCGCGTTGGCCGAGAACAGCGCGAAGTTCACTCCGCGCCCCGTATATGTGGCGCCCAACGGATAGCTGCGCCCGGGTAAAATCTTCCTTGCCATGGCATTTTCAACCATAGCACATTTTCCCCTTGCCCTCAATAAAAAAATGTGCTATCATGCCTTTCACAACAAGGGAGAAAAAGAATGAAGAAAAAATCGCTAGCCATAGGAATCGCAAGCGCGGCGGCTTTGGGCGCCGTCGTATTGTCTTTTTCGCGCCCGGGGAAACAGCCCGCCGAGGCTTTGCCCGAGGTCGAAATCGCCCGGATTCCCGTCCTGCAAACCATAGACGCCAGACAAAGCCATCGTTCATTTTCCACGCGGGAACTGGATAAAAAGACCCTTAGCGAGATACTTTGGGCCGCGTTCGGCAAAAACACCCATGGCACGCGCACAATTCCCACCGCGAACAACAAGCAAGCTTTGGGCGTATACGCCATAACGAACACCGGCGCGTATTCATACGACGGCGAAGAGAACCGCCTTGTCCTGCGCACAAAGCAAGACCTGCGGCCTTTGTTCGCCCAGCAGGATTTCGTTTCGACGGCCCCCCTTACCATTCTATTCACCGGGACAGACGCGGTTTCCTCGCCCATACACGCGGGCGCGGCGGTCCAGAATTTGGGGCTTTACACGGCCGCATCCGACGGACTTGGCGGCGTGGCGCGCGCTTTTTACGACAAAGAAGCCGTAGCGAAAGCTCTTGTCCTTGCCGAAGGGGAACAGCCCATTATTTCCTATACAATCGGATATAAGGAATAGCCTTTAAGGGCAGGGCGTTAAGAGCGTTAGCTCAGACGGGAAAATTACGTTCGGTTTTTATTTATAGGAATTAAATATTCAACCAGTCGGCAACAATAAAAAGGAAGAGCGATTTCAATACAGCGTATATAAACGAGCTGGACAATTTTGTATATCTATTGAAAAATAGGAAAATAGAAACCGATTATTCCCACAATTATAGAATTTCGATCAGGCGCGGAGTGCCTTTTTTGGAGCTGGATTGCTCTCTTCTCGTGGCTTTTTTATTGATGAAATCGCATCCGATGTCGTTACTGGATATTTATTCGTATATATCTTCGAAATACTACGGAGCCTATGACATAAAACGGCTATACACTTTCGATTTCTATGAATATTTCGGCAAGCCGTCGAGATATTTTCAAAAAGTCGCGCGGGACGAAATTTCGAAGGGCGACATAATAACATATTTGCCCCAATCCAATGCAACATACAGATTCGGACATATTGGAATAGTGGCAGACGAAAATATTATCACTGGAAAGGATTCGACGGCCGTAAATTTCCTGCATGCCCCGCGGCTTGGAAAAAGCGTATGCATACAAAAGCTGCTGTTGTTTGACGACGGATCGCTTCAATACGAAGACAGAGGAAAAAAATTCGACAAGAGGATATCCGTCGCGCGGCTATTGCCGCAATTTTTGATTAAACAGAATGTCCGCGGCTAGCCGGCTGAGGTTTCCTATTTTATCATTATGGCGGAGAGCTGGCGGCCGGAATCAAGCGGATTGCCGTTGGCGTAGCAGCCGGTTTGAACATCCCGGCGATAGCTGAAAAACAAATCCTTTTCCGCGTATGTATCCCACAGCAGGATTTCGATTTTCCTTATGCCCAGCTTTTCCCATTCCCGGCGGCAGAATTTCGCGCAATCAAACAAATATTTTCCATTTTTGCGTTTCGAGAACAAGCTTTTGCCGGACACGCCGGATACTTTGGACACGCCTCCTATAAAATCCGCGGCGACCTCGTAATTTTGCCTTTTCAAACAAGGGCCGAAAGCTATGCGCAAATCTTGCGGAGCGTATCCCAGCCCGGCAAACTTGCGCACCGCGGCCGAGGGGATGCCGGCGACCAAACCTTGCCAGCCGCAATGCACGGCCCCGACCCATTTCCCATCGGACGACGCGATCAACACCGGAACGCAATCGGCCGTCAAAACCCCTATCGCAAGCTTTTTCTGATTCGTGATAATGCCGTCGCCCTCGAAACTTTCGACGGCTTTCATATCCAACGGGCGATCGACCAGTAAAATTTTATCCGTATGCCGCTGAACCAATGTAAGCAAAGCCTCGGCACCCAAGGCTTGGCGCGCTATTTCGCGATTCATCGCAATCGAGCGTGGATCGTCCGAATTATCGCACGGGCGGCAATTCATCGATTCGAAAACGCCCTTGCTCACCCCTCCACGGCGGGTGAAAAACATATGCCTTATTCCT